>NZ_LZZL01000095.1:0-19970 GCF_002006495.1 Clostridium sp. BL-8 | reverse complement strand
TATAACCACGTATAATTTGTCAATGGAAATTTTAATCAATGTTTAAACAGTAGTGAAATATTGTATTCTTTTTAATATAGTCAATATCCATATCGCAAAATCTGCATACCTGTATGCTTATAATCATTTTAAATATATAAAAAAATAACAAGCCCAAATAGTCAGGCGGATTGACTTATTACTTTTTTGATAATGCCTTAATATAAAGAAAATATACACGAATAAGGTTATATTTTTATGACTTTATCAACTCTTAGTAGCTTCTTACATTACATTTTGAGGAGTTCCCTTTAGCCATTTTTCAATATTGTCAAAAACAATAACAGCTCTCTTTTCAAAAGCTTCTGCTGTAGCGAAAGCAACGTGAGGTGTTACTATTAAATTCCTTGCTCCAAATAATACATGGTTAGTAGGAATTGGAGGTTCAACTTCAAATACATCCACCCCTGCTCCTGCTATTTTTTCGCTGTTTAAAGCTTCTGCAAGAGCTTCGCTATCTATAACAGGTCCTCTTGCTGTATTAATTAAAATTGCATTTTTCTTCATTAAAGATAAGTTCTCTTTATTTATTAATCCTTTAGTGTTTTCATTTAATGGAACATGAAGTGATACAATATCACAAGTTGACATTAATGTATCTAAATCCACAAATTCAACCCCATCTATTTCCTTTTTAGTTCTACTATAAGCATATACTTCACATCCAAAAGCCTTGGCAATCATTGCTGTTCTAACACCTATTGCACCTGCACCAACAATTCCAAATTTCTTTCCTGCAAGTTCAAAGCCGACAAGTCCATTTTTAGTTCCACCTTCTCTTGTTACCTTATCACAAGGTATTATGTTTCTATACAGCGAAATCACCATTCCAAACACTAAATCCGCAACCGCAACTGTTGAATAACCTGCACAATTACATACCGTAATGTTTCTTTCTTTACAACAATCCATAGCAACATGATCCACTCCGGTAAAAGCCACACATATCATCTTCAAATTTGGACAATTTTCAATTACTTCTTTTTTATATGGAAGATTAGAAAGCACTACAGCATCAGCATCTTTACTTCTCTCTATTAGAGTTTCAGTATCCTCTACTCTTGTATCATAATATATTACATCTACCTTATCGCCTAAGGTATCCTTTGCCATTCCCAATAATTTGTCCTTACCTATTCCTAATGGTTCTAATATTACTAATTTCATTTTTATCCATCTCCTATTCATATCTCGTGTACTTACTTGTACACTTCTTTAAATAATATTATTTTGCACTCTTTTTATTTTTTTATTTTTAATAACTTTAACTCCATTACTTGTCCCAATAATAATATAATCACACATATTTATAAATAAACCAACTTCTAAAACTCCAGGTATTTCTTTAACTTCACTATAAATTTTACCTATATCTATAGGTTTTCCTATGTGTAAATCAACAATGTAATTACCATTATCAGTTATAAAAAACTCATTTGATTTCATTCTTGTTATAGGACTTAAAGAATATTCTTTAAGCTTTCTTATTACGTGTGTATAGCCATATGGTAATACTTCAACTGGCAAAGGAAATTCACCTATACTGTCTACTAATTTACTATCATCCATAATCCATATTACTTCTTTAGCTAAATTAGCAACAATCTTTTCTCTAAATAATGCTCCTCCACCTCCTTTAATTGCACTAAATCCCATATCTATTTCGTCAACACCATCAATTGCTAAGTCAATTCTATCTATTTCATCTATTTTAACTAACGGAATCTGCAATTCTTTTGCTAAATTCTCAGTATCTTTTGAAGTTGCAACTGCTTTTAAATCCATTCCACTTTGAACCAGTTCTCCAACCTTTTTAATCATGTAATATGCCGTAGAACCAGTTCCTAATCCTAATATCATCCCATTTTTTATATATTCTATTGCTTTTTCTGCAGCAATTTTTTTTGCCTCCATACTTGCCTCCTAATACCCTAAAGCTTTACATGTTTATAAACTATATTTTCATATAATAAAATATAGTTTAAATTATCAATCTCTTCTGTTTCCATTCTCATCGAAATTCTTTTTTAATTCCTTCTCAACAGGAAAAATAGATGCAATTAATATAATCGTTTGTATAATAATTAATGTAAAATTAATTATTCCTTGAACTTTATCATCTAGTATAATTCCAATTATACTAAAGCCAATAGATACAACTAACATTATTAACCCTAGCTTTGTCCATAACTTTCCACAGTATTTATGGGCAAATTCCCAAGTCTCTTTACTTTTCATTGACCTTGAAGTTCTATAACCATAAAACCCATTAATATTTTTAGGACTATGTTCTTTAAACTTCACGCCAAAAAACATCATTATGATTGGAATAATTAAATTGCATACAAATATAACTATTTTAATTCCCATATACCCCTCCAAAATTTATACTTAATATTTTGCTATTGCTTACAATTCTACCTCTTGTAAACTCATCTTAAAGGTATTTCAATAGTACTAACGTTCCAATTCATTTCTTTAAAGTCTATAAAAGTATATCTTGCATATTAAATTATACTCTTATATTATTATTTTTTTAATATGAAATTAAAATTTTCATGAATGATCCATTCCTCAATACATGTTATTGACTTTTTTTAGCTTATTAATATATAATGATATTAAATTTTATATTATGTGCTATGAATAGGAGTATTAGTAATAAATATATCTTAAGAGAGCTGTTGTTAGACATTTTATTCTGTCTTAGGTGCAAAACAGTGATGTGTTATTATGAACTTGCCTAGGAGCTTACTTGCCAAAAGCAAGTACGGTAATACCGTTATAATATCGAGTGAGAAGAATCAATTTATTTGTTCTTCTAATTAAGAGTGGTACCACGGAAATTACGCTTTCGTCTCTTTTATTTAAGAGATGAAAGCCTTTTTTTAGTTAACTGTTAACTGATTAAGTTAGCTTTATATTATTAAAATTATAAAAATTTTCTACGCAGTTATTCAGATAATATTTTACAATTGTTAGAGATCGCGCAGTGATCTCCTCCTTCAACTGTAAACTGTTAACTGCTAACTGTTAACTGATTAAGTGGAGGTTGTTATGTCAAATTACGGAACTAAAATTGATGAAAAATGGCAAAAAATATGGGAAGAAAATGAAACTTATAAGTTTAATCCTGAAAATTTAGATAAGAAGCTTTATACACTTGAAATGTTCTCTTATCCATCAGGTGCTCAGCTTCATGCAGGTCACTGGTTCAACTATGGTCCAACTGATTCATGGGCTAGGCTTAAAAGAATGCAAGGCTACAATGTATTCCAGCCAATGGGCTTTGATGCTTTTGGATTACCAGCAGAAAACTATGCAATAAAAACTGGTATACATCCACAAGATTCTACCTTAAAAAATATTGAAACAATGGAGAAACAATTAAAATCCATGGGAGCTATGTTCAACTGGGATAATGAAGTTGTTACCTGCCTTCCAGATTACTATAAATGGACTCAATGGCTATTCTTGAAACTTTATGAGAAAGGTTTAGCTTACAGAAAGAAAGCACCAGTTAATTGGTGTCCATCTTGTAATACAGTTTTAGCTAATGAACAAGTTATTGATGGAACTTGTGAAAGATGCAGCACAGAAGTAGTGAAGAAAGATCTTACACAATGGTTCTTTAAAATAACAGATTATGCTGATGAATTACTTGATAAATTAGATGATTTAGATTGGCCTGAAAAGACTAAATCTATGCAAAAACATTGGATTGGAAGGTCTTATGGTGCACAGGTTACTTTCAAGGTAAAAGATTCAGACTTAAAATTTGATGTATTTACTACAAGAGTCGATACTTTAAATGGTGTTACTTATGTAGTTTTAGCTCCTGAAAACAAATTAGTAGATGAATTAACATTACCAGAGTACAAAGATGCTGTAGAAAATTATAAAGAAGCAGCAGCTAAACAATCCGAAATTGAAAGACAGTCAAATACGAAAGAAAAGACAGGAGTATTCACTGGTTCTTATGCTATAAACCCTATCAATGGTAAAGTAGTTCCTATTTGGATTTCAGATTATGTATTGGCAACTTATGGTACTGGTTGCGTTATGGCAGTTCCTGCTCATGATGAAAGAGACTTTGCTTTTGCAAGTAAATTCAATTTACCAATTGAAAGAGTTATAACTGATAAAGATAATACTGATCCTAAGCTTCCATACTGCGAACATGGAATACTTGTTAACTCAGGTAAATTTGACGGTTTAGAAACTGATGAAGCTAAAAAGAAAATAGTTGAAGATCTAGAAAAAGATAAGTTAGGTGAAATGAAGGTTAACTTCAGACTAAGAGACTGGTTAGTATCAAGACAAAGATACTGGGGAGCTCCAATTCCAATTATCTACTGCGATGATTGTGGTATAGTTCCAGTACCAGAAAAAGATCTTCCAGTAAAACTTCCTTATGATGTTGAATTTACTCCAGATGGAAAATCACCACTTAGTAAATCTGAAGAATTCATAAATACTACTTGCCCTTGTTGTGGAAAGCCTGCAAAGAGAGAAGCAGATACTTTAGATACCTTTGTATGTTCTTCATGGTACTATTTAAGATATGCAGATAATAAAAATGAAGATGCGCCTTTTGACCCTGAAAAAATCAACAAGGTACTTCCTGTTGATAAATATGTTGGTGGACCTGAACATGCATGTATGCATTTATTATATGCAAGATTTGTAACAAAAGCTTTAAGAGATGCTGGTTACTTAAACTTTGATGAACCATTCTTAAGTTTAACTCACCAAGGCTTGATCTTAGGGCCAGATGGACTTAAGATGAGTAAATCAAAAGGAAATACAATTTCTCCTGATGATTATATTAAAGAATATGGTGCTGATGTATTTAGAATGTACTTAATGTTTGGTTTTGGATACACTGAAGGCGGAGCTTGGAGTGACGATGGAATTAAATCCGTAGGTAAATTCGTAGATAGAATTGAAAGAACTTTAGAAACTTGTAGAGAAGCCATAGCTTCAACTGAAAATACAAAGGATTCTATTGATTCTCCTGAAAAAGAATTAAACTTCTGGAAGCATACAGCTATAAAAGGTGTTACTGAAGACGGAAATAAAATGCAATTTAACACTGCAATAGCAAGACTTATGGAATTTACAAATGCAATCAGCAAGTACCTTCAAGAAGAAGTTAAAAATACTAAGTTCTTAAAAGAAACTGTAAGTGATTTCTTAAAATTACTTGCTTCATTTGCTCCTCACTTTACTGAAGAACAATGGAGCTTGCTTGGAAATACTTCAACAATCTTTAATGAAAGATTACCAGAATTTGATCCTTCTGCTTTAATTAAAGATGAAGTTGAAATTGCCATTCAAATAAATGGTAAAATAAAAGCTAAGATTAATATACCTTCAAACTTAGATGATGAAAGCATAAAGAAAGCTTCTTTAGAAAATCAAACTATTAAGGAAAATACTGAAGGTAAAAATATAGTTAAAGTAATTGTAATCAAAGGAAGACTCGTAAATATAGTTGTAAAATAACAATCAAGCTATTTTATAGTGAATAACAAAAAAGTAATAAGTTTAGACTAACTGGCTAAACTTATTACTTTTTTGCTTACAATTTACTATTTATCTTTTGCCTCTAACTGATACTTATATTAAGTGTACTCTTAATATATATTGCAATCTGCAATGCACAGTTCACAGTAAATTTTTGATTGCAACATATATATTATTTAATATTTCCCGAAATCTCTATCGCTTAAAACTATTTTAGTATTCTTAGATGCTGATGCTGTTTCACTAAATTCCATATCATTTGCTCTATTGTAAGGCTGCCTAATAGTCTCATTATTTAGTTGAATACTTCTATCAATATTATTATTTTTTAATTTAAAAGTAGAAACCATATTATTAAGCATTTTAGCTTGGCCTGAAAGTTCTTCGCTGGCTGATGCACTTTCTTCAGCTGTTGCTGAATTTGTCTGTACCACTTGCGATACCTGTTCAATACCTACATTTATCTGAGCCACACCTGCTGCCTGTTCTTCTGAAGCTGCAGCTATTTCTGATACAAGAGTTGCTGCCTTTGATACTCCATCTACTATTTCATATAAAGCCTTTGCTGTATTGTTTGCAATTTCAGTTCCTATTTCTGCTTTCTTTATAGATCCTTCTATAAGTGTTGTGGTTTCCTTTGCTGCGTTAGCACTTCTTGCTGCTAAGTTTCTCACTTCTTCTGCTACTACAGCAAAGCCTTTTCCATGCTGTCCTGCCCTTGCAGCTTCTACAGCGGCATTAAGCGCAAGTATGTTAGTTTGAAATGCAATTTCATCTATTACTTTTATTATTTTAGATATATTTGCAGAAGATTCATTTATTTTTCTCATAGATTCAAGCATTTCTCCCATATGCTTATTCCCTTCCTCTGCATTTTCTTTTACTGCTAGTGCAAGTTCCTTAGCCTCATTTGCATTATCAGAATTTTCCTTAATTTGTGCTGCCACTTCAGCCATCGATGATGTCAGCTCTTCAATAGCACTGGCCTGCTCCGTAGCCCCTTGTGATAAAACTTGACTGCCAGTTGAAACTTCATTTGCTCCTGAAAATACCTGATGTGATGCAGTATTTATTTCACTTATAACAGAATTTAGAGATTCTATTATCACATTTAATGAACTAGAAATTCCCTTAAAGTCTCCTTTAAATTCTCTTACAGTTTCAATATTAAGATCTCCCATTGAAATTTTTCCTGTAACTTCAGAAATTTCTTTAACAATTGTTCTTAAGCGTTCGCCTAGATTATTAATTGATTTTCCTAATAATTGAAATTCCCCTTTATAATTTCCAGTAATTAATACAGATAAATTCCCCTGAGACATTTCTCCCATTACACTAATAACTTCATCGATTGGCTTCACAATTACTTCTATTAATTCATTAATTCCTTGAATCATTTCTGCCCATGAGCCCTTGAATTTAGATGCATCCGCTCTTTTTGATAAATCTCCCTGTTTAATTTCATTGATTATATTTATCTGCTCCTTTGATATGTTTAGTAAATTAATTCTTAAATTATTTGCATATTCATTAACCAAACCATATCGTCCCTGAAATTTTTCAAGTTCAGTGGAGAAATCTCCTTCTGAATATTCTTTTAGTACTGCAAATAACTTTATAAATATTTCTATTGATATCCACATAGCATCATTTATAGAATCCGCCATTTCCTTGTAAATTCCTTTAAATTTAGAGCTGTCTATTTTATCTCTTGTATTTCCAACTCTAAAAGTGCCTTCAAGCCATTGCACCTGTTCTTTAAAGTCATTTATATTTTTTGATATCATTTTAAGCGAATAGGCTAATTCGCCTATTTCATCATTAGTTTTAATATCTATCTCATTTCCATTAAGATATCCATTCTCAATGTTCTTAGCCATATCATTAAGTTTCTTAATAGGCTTACAAATTGAATTTATTAATAATAATCCCAATATCGCTGTAACTATAATGGATAATGCTGAGGCTATGACCATATTATTTTGTGCTTCTCTTATTAATTGTACGTTTTCCATGCCCTTATAAGCTACAGTAAATAAAATTCCCTCCATTACAATTATCAATATAAAAGCTAGACCTATTTTACCCCTGATTTTTAATCCATTCATATAAACATTCCCTTCCTTTCCATACTAACTTCTGTCCATAGACCAATTATATCAAAATATACTATATTGTGATATAATTCTTAGATAAATTTAACAATATTAGCATTATAGTAACAAAAATACTAATTAAGACAATATCTTTTATTGATTTTAATTTAATTGAAATTGATTACCACTTAAATTTTTGGCTTTATTATACTTCTTTCTAATATTCTAGATAAATAAAAAAGTTGAAGCTGCTACAAAAATAATTTTGCAATAACTTCAACATTTATTTTAATAAAATTTATTCACTTGATAAACATCTATATATTTCATCTAAGTCGTATTTAATTGCCTCTATATAATCTTTATCATCTTCTTTAGATTCTAATGTTAATATAGGCACCACATCTGCTTGAACTTCTTTTGCTAATGTTTCTGAAACCTTAGGACTTGCTAATGATTCAGAAAAAACGGTCTTTATATTATTTTCTCTACAGTAATTAACTAGTTCTTCTAACTGCCTCGGAGTTGGTTCTCCTTCAGCAAATAAGTTTTCTACTGATTTTTGTGTCAAGCCAAAATCTCTGCACAAATAACCAAAAGCTGCATGACCAGTAATAAAGTTCTTTTTATTTAGTGTGTCAAATTTAGGTTTATATTCATTATATACACCTTCTAATTCTTCTTTAAAATTATTATAATTTTCTTCATAATAATCCTTATTCTTTTCATCTAGCTTAACAAGAGTATTTTTTATGTTCTCAGATTGTATTTCTGCATTTTTTAAACTTAACCAGCTATGAGGATCAATGGCATCTCCTTCTTTCCGAGCTTCAATCCCAGCACTAGAATCCACAACAAGTACACCATTTTCCTTAATTGCTTCACTTACTTGATCCACCCACTCTTCCATTCCCAAACCATTATAAATAAAAGCTTTGCTACTAGTTAATGTTTTAAAATCTCTGGTCTTAGGTTCATAATCATGTGGATCCATGTTATCTGGAACTAAACAAGTTACTTCTGCCTTGTCTCCAGCAATTTTCTCAGCAAATTCTTTTAGTGGATATATTGAAACTACAATATTTAATTTATCATCATTTACTTGTGGTGACGTAGTTTTTGCATTTATTCCACAACTAATCAGCGTAATACTCATTAGTATTATTAACGCTGCCGCCATAATTTTCTTTTTCATCTCATACCTCTTCTGCATTTGATTTGCATTTGCGCTCTGTTAATAATATTACTGTCAAAGTCTTAATATGTCAACAGCATTAAATTGCCTATAAGTAAAGGAATAAAATCAGCCTATATCACTAATTTTTACTCAAAATGCGATATAGGCCTTCTTCTTCAAGTATATTAGGCACAATTAAATAAATCCTAAGTCCATTTGCCAGTCTATTTTCATATACCTTAATTTAAATTTATTAATTTACATTCATATTGATTCTTATTTAAGATATTCTTTTCTATTTCCTGACATGTAAAAAATATTATCTGCTTAAAATTTTCATTTATTAAAAGCTTTAATGCCGTCTCTCTTCTTTCATCATCATATTGAACAAAGGCATCATCTAAAAATATTGGAACTTCTTTATTTTTAAATAGCATATTTATAAAAGAAAGCCTTAATGATAAATACAATTGATCTTTTGCACCATTACTTAAAATGTCACCATCAAGCAGTACTCCTTCATGTCTTATTCTTAATTTATATTCTTCAGATATTTTTGCTTCTTCATAATTTTCATTGGTTAAAAAATTGAACTTATTTATGACCTTTTCATTTAAATCAGGACCAACATTTTTTTTAACTTCATCAAATGCTTCCTGAAGTATGTCACTTGCTAAATTTATTGCTTTAGATTCCTTCTCTAACTTTATGATTTTTTCATTATTAATCAGTATTTCTTCTTCTATTTCTGGAATTTCTCTTTTTCCTAAATACCGTTTTTCTATAAGATGTTCTAAATCTTTTATCTCTTTTTCAACTTTTAATAATTCATTTGATTGTCTTCTAATCTCATTATCTATTTCTTCTTCAGATTTATAAGAATAATTTATATCCTGACTTACTATTTGTTTCATTTCCTCTTTTATTTCATCTATATTTCTATCTTTTATTAAAACCTTATAAGTTTCTTCCACACTTTGCATGGCACTTTTTATTTCTTTCATCTTATTTATTTTCTCTTTATACTCTTTTAAATAGATATGCATATCTGCTATTTCTATATTTTCCAAGCCTAATATAGAAGTTTTCTTTCTAATTTCTTCTTCCTTATCAACTAATTGTTCATTTATATTTTCTATCTCTTGCTTAATTCTATCAACTTCATATTCACTTATAAGAATTTTTTCCTTTAATTGTTCATATATCTCTAATTTACTTAATACTTCATCTAAGGAACTACATGATAATACACTATATAATGAAGCTATTACTCCTTTATTTCTGTTGTGACTGGATTTTAATTCTGTAATATTATATTTGTTAATCTCTTCTTCTTTACCCTTAACTGCTAAGTTAGTACTGTCTTTATAGCTTTTAAACTTATCATATTGAGTTAATTTATTAATAAATTCTTCATAAGATTTACAATTTGTCTTATCAATATATACGTTAAGTTTTTCTTCATATTCTGAAATTCTTTCCTTTATATTTTCAACCGACTTCTTATTTTTACTGATAAGTTCTTCATTCTTTATTGCTATAGAATATTTTAAATAAAATCTTATTAACAAAATAAATATAGGAATACAAATGATCATAGCAGGAACTATTTGCTTAATTGCTCCATAAGTAAATAGTAAGCCACTAACAATACCCGCTATATATATAATATTTATCTTTGTTCTTAAGCCTTTTAAATCTACTTCCTTCTTATCATAACTTTGATTCTCTATCTTATATTTTAATTCTTTTAGAGCTTCCTTGTATGAATTAAGTAATTGTTCTATTTCCTCTCTACTCTCACTTAATAATTCTAAATTTTCAATAGCTGCGGCTTTTTTGCTTATGTCCATTTTAAATCTAGATATAGAATTTTGGAGATTAATAATCTCATTAAGCTTGTCCTCTAAGTTTTTTTGCTCAGCTTTTAAGGTGTATATTTTCTCCTTAATATTATTTCCCATAGAAGAAAACACTTTATAACTTCCAATATCATCACTTTTTCCTTTTAATTCTTTCTCTAAGTCAGTAAATTTATTTACTTTTTCCTGTTTAACATCTAATAAACTTAAGTATCTGGAACATTTCTCATTAATATCATCTAAAAACTCAGTAGTTATATAGTCATCACCTTTTTTGAGTTCTTGTATTATAGCATCTTGTTTTCTTTTTAACTCTTCACCTTTTATTAGATAATCGCTTATTTCTTTATAATCTTTTTGAAGCTTTATTTTCTTTACATACTTCTTATACAAATCTAATTTTTGAATCTGTTCATTTATATGAATCTTGAACTCTTTTTTTCTTATTAAACTTTCTTCATTATCAACATTTTCTTCCGCTAATTTATATGCTTCCCAGAGTTCTGCTTTAAGAGCATCAGCATTATCCTTCAATAAATCAAGTTCTCCGCCTTTTCTAACTCCAGTTAATTGTTTTTTCCTTTTTTCTAACTTTTCAATTACTTTTTTTACAGATGTGTTTTCATCTCCTGTGTTATATATATTGGTTATTTTTTCCATTATTTCTTCTTCTTTATCTTTTGAAACCATAACTCCTAATTGCCCTATAAATAAAGTTTTTATGAAAGTTGCAAGATTTATATCTAAAAAATACTTTCCTGGTTCATTTTTATTTTCAATTTCTATAATCTCGCCAGTTATCTCATCTAAGATTTCGCAAGTATCATCTTTTTTGGTTGCTCCAAAGCTTCTCTTTATGATATATCCTTTTTCTTCATGCTCTAATACTAGCTCACCAGAAATTTTTTCCCCAGTTAACGGTGAATATTTTTTTCTATCATTAAACTTTCCCCTTGAATTATCAATTCCATACAACCATATTTTAATAAAACTTTCAATTGTACTCTTTCCCTTTTCATTTTTTCCATAAATTAAATTAAACCCATCATCAAAATCTAATCTTTTTTCTTTAAGTCCGGCAAAAGCTTTTATATTAACACTTTTAATTTTCAAAAAACTCACCTCTTTTACAAGACAAGATGCATCTCTTCATAAATTCCCCTATATATTCACTTATACCAAGCATAAATCTACAACTCATAAGTTTATCTGTTGTTAATTTATCCTTCATAAATTTTTACCTCTTCTCCTGAAATACTTTGAAGTCCTATTTTTAGCGCTAAGATTATAAGCTCCTTTTCTTCTTCTGTCTCTGCACTTTGCAGTTTATCATATATTTTCTTAGCAAACATGCTTTTAAGAGAATATCCCTTCATTAATTCACTCAAATTCAATTTAATTTCACTTTTATCTATAACTTTTATAAAATAAAACTCTTCCTTAAGAAGATCTTGCAAAACTTCTTCATTAATTACAAATTCTTCAGATACTTGTCCATTTAAAATTATCTTATAAAAATTATTTTTTCTATCATCATTTGAAATTTCATTAATAATTCTGCTCTTTACCTCGCTATAGCCAAAACATCCTTCAATGTTTATCTCTTTTTCATAATAGTTTCTAATGGATGTTCTAATGAACTTACTTTCAAGAAATCTATCTTTAATCTCTAATAAAACTATTCCTTTATCTTCAAGTTCATCAAAACCTCTTCCTTGAGGACACCCACTATAGCTATAGTAAGTATTTTTTATTTTCTTTACTTCTGAAAATTTATGTCTATGGCCTAGTGCTATATAATCCATATTACTTTCTGCTATATCCTCTTCTGTAATAGGATTATACTCATTTCCATCTTTTATAGCGGCAATTTCACCATGCATTACCATTATATTGTTATAGTCCTCTACTCTTTTTACTTCCTTTAACATAGATTTATTAACATGGGAAGTATTAAATCCAGCACCCCAAACTATAGTCTTTAGATCTTCTAATATTACTTTTTCCATCTTTCCCTTGAAAATATAAACATTTTCAGGCCAACCTACAATACTATAAAAGGATTTTTCATTAAATGGATCATGATTCCCTGGACTTATAAATACTTTAATGGTATTTATTTTTTCAAGACAATTTTTAATAAAATAAAGAGTAGTTTTATTTACAGATAAATTATCAAAAATATCTCCTGCAATTAAAAGAATATCTATTTCTTTCTCTAGTGAAATCTGTATTATCTTTTCAAAAACCTGTTTTAATTCTTCTTTACTTTTCAATGCTTCTTTAGGTGACATTCCACTAAAAGGCGTATCAAAATGTAAATCTGCTGTATGTAAAATCCTAATCTTTCTCATATAATCACCTATAATTATTCTATCGAACTTTTGTTCTAATTTTATCACGAAATTCACAATCAGTCCAAAATGTTTAAAATTTTAAGGCACATAAAAATAAAATTTAGTACACATAAAGAAGAGATACATTGCGCAACTGCGTAATGTATCTCCCTGATTTTAGAATATGATTATGTTATTTCAACATATTAGCTTTTGAATTTAATTTAAAATTTAATAACTTTAAACTAGATTCTGCTTTCATATTCCTTTACCATTCTTTTCACCATTTCTCCGCCTACTGAACCACATTGTCTAGAACTTAAGTCTCCATTATATTCTTTAAATGGAACTCCTAGTTCTTGAGCTACTTCTGTCTTGAATTTTGCCAAGCCATTTTTTGCTTCTGGAACTACTGTTCTATTACTATTGTGTGACATAACGATCCCCTCCTCGGTTAATATGGTATACATCAATAGACAAAATATTTTATTTCCCCTACCGACAATAGTATTTTAACCTTAAAGGTAACTTTTATTCTTATTAATATATGGTTAATCTTCAATATTAATCCTAATAATCCGGATTACTTCTTGTTATATTTCATATACCTTTCTTAAAAACATGTAATTCTTTAGTAAACTCAAATGATCATTATACCACCATTTCCTTTAGTACGGCCTGTATATCCATTTTTAAATTAATAGAGATATCACTTTCATCATTAATTAAGCTATTTAATAAATCTATTGCTATCAAATTCATTTTATTAAGTTCCCTATCCATAATTAAATCTGCACTTTTAATCCTTTTCAAGTATCTGTTCATATCTTTGAAGAATATGAAAATTTCATCTTTAATCATCTTTTTAGATACTGCTTCTGAATTTATGTCTAACAATCTTTTTCTTAAATCTATTACCTTTAATGGAAACAATAAATACATTTTTTCTTCGAATAATCTTCTAAAATCATATTTCCAACCTTTGACTACATTTATTTTATCTTTTATATTTTTTTTATTAAAACTTGACTTGCGTTCATATACATCTGGTACTTGAACTTCTGAGTCTAATATTATCATGCATTTATCCTGACATTCTTTTAAGTTACTCATAATATTTGAATTGTTTTTTCTTTTACTAAAAGTAACTATGTTCTTATTCGTTAAGTCCTTCTTACTTATTATTATTCCAAGATTCTCATGATCACTAATTTTAAATTGTATCTCATATTCAAAATTTCTATACTCATCCTGAGCGAAAATTTTAATATTATAATTTGAATTTTGAGGAATTACTATTGGGCTATTTTCAATACATCTAATTTGGGTATTTATATTTAAATTATCATTATATATTGCATTTATAAAATTTATTATTAGTGTATCATTATTTAATAAAAAAATTCTATCTATAATCAAACTTATATCTCTTTCATTATTTAAGTCATCTGACTCTTTGCTATCTTTAAATAAATTAAATTTTTCTTCAAACGTAATATAAGATTCTTCACAAACTCTTTCATTTTTAATTTTATCTGATATTAATAATTGATTTTTCTTTTTTTCATCTCTTACTTCATTTAATAAAATTAGTCCGCTCATTTTGATTCCACCTCAAAATGGATTATTACCATATTATGCTTACACTATTCTAATATTGAATTAATTTTTATAAAAAATAAAAAAGCCGTAGCACGACGTGCTACGACCTTTGTGGCAGGGGCAGTAGGATTTGAACCCACAACCAATGGTTTTGGAGACCACTACTCTACCGTTGAGCCATACCCCTAAGACATAAAGTATTTTATCATGCAATCATGGTTAGTGTCAAGAAAATTATTATTTTAATTTTCTAATCTAAAAATATTATTATTAAAATAGAATCTTTGCCTTGTAAATACTCATTTATAAAGTAGTTTTTCAAATATTTCTTGTTTAAGTACAAATATTATTTTATAATAGAGTATAATGCTTTGATTCTCGAAGTATTTTGATTATCGAAATATTTTATTGTCGAATTTCTCGTGAAAGGATATATGTAAAATGAATTTTAATTCTCTTAAGATTGGAAATTTAATTGCCCCTATTCCTATTATTCAAGGAGGTATGGGTATTGGTGTTTCATCTTCAAATTTGGCTGCTGCTGTTGCAAATGCTGGCGGTGTTGGAATTATTTCTGCTGCACAGCTTGGTTACAATGAGGATGATTTTATAAAAAACCCTTTAGAAGCGAATTTAAGGGCTTTAAAGAAGCATATTACTCTTGCAAAGTCTAAAGCAGTAAATGGAATCATTGGTATTAATGCTATGGTTGCAACAAATAATTACGAAGCTCATATAAAAGCTGCAATAGAAGCTGGAGTTGATTTAATAATATCTGGAGCTGGACTTCCTACTATGTTACCTAAAATAGTAAAAGGTTCTTCTGTAAAAATTGCACCAATTGTATCTTCTTTAAAGGCGGCAAAAGTGATTCTAAAGCTTTGGGATAAGCATGATAATGTAGCCCCAGATCTTGTTGTTATCGAAGGTCCAAAAGCTGGTGGACATTTAGGTTTTAAGGTTGAAGAATTAGAAGACGGAAATATAGATTTTGACAAATCCGTTGCAGATATAATAGATGAAACAAAAAAGTATGCAAAAAAATACAACAAAGAAATCCCAGTAGTAGTTGCTGGCGGAGTTTTTGATGGATATGATATTGCTAAGTACTTAAAATTAGGAGCTAGTGGTGTTCAAATGGCAACAAGATTTGTTGCAACTGAAGAATGTGATGCTTCTGATGAATTTAAGAATGCTTATATCAATTGCAAAAAAGAGGATATCCAAATAGTAAAGAGTCCTGTAGGAATGCCAGGAAGAGCTATTAGTAATCCATTTGTTAAAAAGGCTCATTCTGAAGGCGAAAAAGTAACTCATTGTTACAATTGTCTAACGCCTTGTAATCCTGCAACTACTCCTTATTGTATTAGTAAAGCATTAATAAACGCAGTAAATGGTAAGATTGATGAAGGTCTTATATTCTGTGGTGAAAATGCAAGTAGAATTACTAAAATTACGACGGTAAAAGAACTTATGGATGAATTGGTTTCAGAACTAAAAAATGCCTAAAATAAAAAATTGTCCACAAAACAACTTATTTCTAAAGTAAATCTTGTGGACAATTTATTATTTTGTTCATAAATTTGTGAATAGTCCATATTTTATTTGATTGTGCCTAGAACTACACACTTATTAAGAAAACAAAATATATCATGCACTGCTTATATTTTATGAATTTTTGCAGGCTATCACTTCGACTTCACATAAAACTCCCTTAGGAAGTTCTTTTACAGCTACACATGAACGTGCTGGACTACTTACAAAATATTTTGCATAAACTTCATTAAATTTAGCAAAATCACTCATGTTTGCAATAAAACAAGTTGTTTTAATAACATTCTTAAACTGAGTGTCACTTGCTTCTAATATAGCTGAAATATTCTTCATGACTTGAAGAGCCTGTTCTTCTATATTAGTCCCTACTACCTCACCAGTTGCAGGATCTAGTGGTATTTGTCCTGATGTAAATAATAAATCTCCAAAGCTTATTGCTTGTGAATATGGTCCTATGGCTGCTGGAGCCTTTTCTGTGTTTGTTACTTTTAACATTTTTCATTCCCCCAAATCAAAATTAACTTATTTAATTATCAATTATACATATATTATCCTATATATCAAGTATATAAAGGTTAATTCAAAAAATATTCTTATTTAATTCGAGTTTATTTCAAGCATATTGTGGTTATTGAACAATAAATTAGACCTATAACTCAAATTTGCATTTTTATGAGAAATAATTCTGACTCTATACAATGACCATCATCTCATCTCCGCATTTTATTTTTCCGCCTTTAATAACTTTTGCAAATACACCGTTAGTCGGCATGATGCATTCTCCCATTTTTTTATAGATTTCACAATGGCTGTGACACTCTTTTCCTATTTGTGTCATCTCTAAAATTACATCATTGCACTGTAGCTTTGTTCCAACAGGCAGTTCTGTAAATTTTATACCTTCTACTACTAGATTTTCACCAAAGGCTCCGTCTATCACATTAGCACCCTTTTTATTAAATTCATCTATTTTTTCATAAGATAATAAACTTACTTGCCTGTGCCAATCTCCTGCATGAGCATCTTTCTCTATTCCAAAGTTTTCTATAAAATTTGCCTCTTTAATATTAGTTTTTTGTGTGCCTCGCTTTTCACTTATGCATACTGCTATGACTTTCCCCATAACTAACCTCCGATTTGTGACATTTTCCTAATTTCAATTTTATCTGATTTCTTCTTTTCATTAAATTCATGCTTCTCAGGCTTACTTAAAATACCAACTTTTATTGCGTTTGTTAATTCTTTTTCATCAATCCCATTTCTGATTAAGTTTTTTATATCAATTCCTGTTCCATAACATAGACATGGTTTTAAGAAGCCATCTGCTGTAACTCTTATCCTATTACAATTCTTACAAAATTCATTACTCACTGCACCAATAAATCCTATGCTGCCTTTAAATTCTTTATTTCTATAATATACAGCTGGTCCATTACCATCTATGTTTTCCATCCTAGAAAATTCTCCATACTCTTTTTCAAGAACCTCAAGTATTTCTTTATTTGATATTCCTGAAAAAGATTCACCTAATCCCATGGGCATCATTTCTATGAATCTGACATCTACATTTTTTTCTTTGCTAATTAATGCAATGCTAGTTACTTCATCGAAATTAAAATTCTTAATTGGAACGCAGTTTATTTTTACTTTTATTCCACTTTTTATTGTTTCACTTATACCTTTAATAACAGTATCAAATTCTTTTCTTCTTGTAATATCATTAAATTTTTCTTTTACCAGTGAATCTAAGCTTACATTTATACTATCTATTCCTGCTTCCTTAAGCTCTTGAATTTTATCATAGAGAAGTGCTCCATTTGTTGTTAAGGTAACATTATTTATAAGAGGTAACCTTTTAATACATTTTATGAGTTCTATCACATCTTCTCTAAGAAGTGGTTCTCCACCTGTTATTTTAATCTTTTTAATCCCTAATTCAGAGGCACTTTTACAGATTTTAATTATTTCATCAAGTGTTAAAATTTCATCGTTCTTTAAAGAATCAACATTACCTTCTGGCATGCAGTATTTACATCTAAAATTGCACTTATCTGTTATAGATATTCTAAGATAATCTATATTACGTCCAAATAAATCTAACAAAATCTGCATTCCTCCCTACTTATCTTCATTTGAATTTATATGAATCCTGTTTATAGTTAATAAATACACTTTTTATAATCTACTTTTATTTTCTATATCTCCACTTTTACCGCCTGTTTTCTTATATAAATAGACTTCACCTATTTCCATAGTCTTATCCATAGCCTTACACATATCATAAATTGTAAGCAGTGCTACTGTTACGCCAGTTAAAGCTTCCATTTCAACCCCTGTCTTGCCACTTACTTTAACAATACAGGTTGCTTCTACTTCGAGTTCCTCTTCAAACATTTCAAATTCAATGCTGCTTTTAGTAATCATTAGAACATGACACATTGGTATTAAATCTGCTGTTCTCTTAGTGGCCATAATTCCAGCAACCCTTGCAACTCCTAACACGTCACCTTTTTTAGCAGTTCCATTTTTTATTGCTTCAAATACATCTTTATTTACTTTTATTTTTCCTTTTGCAATGGCTAATCTTTCTGTCACTTCCTTTTCAGTTACATCCACCATAATTGCATTTCCATTATTATCAAAATGATTTAGTCCCATATTTATCGCCCTTTCTTACATTCCTTTTCCAAATCCACAATTAGGAAATGTGCATACATTACATGATAAACATAGACCTCCATGCCCCATTTCAATTAAATCTTTATCATATAACTTTATATCTGCCATCATTCTAGGTAGAACTAAGTCAAAAATTGTACGCTTAGAATACATTACACAGCCTGGTAACCCAACTATTGGAATATTATCGTTATAATAGGCTAATAAAAACATTGCTCCTGGAAACACAGGTGCACCATAAGATACAATCTCTGCACCTGTTCTTTTTATAGCATTTGGTGTTAAATCATCTGGATCAACGCTCATACCTCCTGTGCAGATTATCATGTCTGCACCCATCTTTAAAAACTTATCAATAGCTCCAGTTATATTTTCAAGGTTATCATTAACTATTTCCTGCCCTAAGACTTCAACCTCATATTCTGATAATTTTTCTATTATGACAGGACCAAAGGCATCCTTAATTCTCCCATGGAAAATTTCATTTCCAGTAGTAACAATACCGACTTTTTTTTTGCTGAATTCAATAACATTTAGCAATGGCTTATCTAAAGCTATCTTTTCAGCTTCATTAATTTTTTCTTTTTCTATAACAAGAGGTATAACTTTTGTTCCTGCTAATTTATCTCCTTTTTTAACTGGAAAATTTCTATGACGTGTTGAAACTATAATTTCTCCCAGGGAATTAATCTTATTTAACCTTTCTACATCAACCTGTAGAATTCCATCCACCTCGGATATGAGTTCAACTTTACCTTCTTTTATTTCAGTTCCACTTATATTTTTCCCTTTGCATATCTTAAATAAAACGTCCGCTGCTTCATTTTCATGCATCATCTTCTCATTTTTTTCCCATATATAGATATTATCTTTTCCTAAGGAAAGTAATACTGGAACATCTTCCTCTTTTATAATATGACCTTTCTTGAAGGCAACTCCTTTACTTACTCCTTTTATTATCTGAGTAATATCATGACATAAAACATTACCAACTGCCTCTGTTGTCTTTATCATCTTCATATCTTCTGCCTCCTTTTGTTTGTTCCATTTATTGCTTGTCACGAACTTGTTTCGGGAACATGCAGAAATGGATGCG
>NZ_LZZL01000094.1:0-18034 GCF_002006495.1 Clostridium sp. BL-8 | reverse complement strand
GCTCAATTTCAAATGCCTGCTTCACAAAAATGTATATGATTTCTAGTATAGATACACACAAAAGTTTAATTTAAGTGGATAATTATCCTATATATAAGTCAAGTTTATAATTTGTTTATCTATAAGCAAAAATATAGGGTATACAAAATAATACAATAATTTTAAATGAGGAGATATTTTAAATGGATAAAGAGAAAATAATAGAAAAAACCATAGAGTTTGTGAAAAATAAATTAGAAGGAGAGGGATCTGGACACGATTTTTGGCATGTTTATAGAGTTTATAAGATATCAGTAAGTTTAAGTATGGAAGAAAAAGAAGAAGTTGACTTATTTATAGTAAAATTAGGAGCATTGCTTCATGATATAGCAGATTGGAAATTCAATGACGGAGATACTACTATTGGAGCTGATATATCTAGGGATTTTCTTAGAGGGCTGGGAGTTGAGGATAAAACCATTGAGCAGGTAGCTTATATTGTTGAAAATATATCCTTTAAAGGTGCTGGAGATACTTCGAAGATGAATACCTTAGAGGGGAAAATCGTTCAAGATGCTGACAGATTAGATGCACTTGGGGCAATAGGAATTGCAAGAACCTTCGCATATGGTGGACACGCAGGAAGAGAAATTTATAATCCTAATATTAAATACGAAGAGCATAAGACTTTTGAACAATATAAAAATAGTACTGGAACATCAGTTAACCACTTTTATGAGAAATTACTGCTGTTAAAAGATAGAATGAATACAAAGCCAGGAAAAAGCTATGCAGAAAAAAGACATAAATTTATGGAAGAATATTTAAAAGAATTCTATGCAGAATGGGAAGGAAAACTCTAGTTAGGAAATTATTTCCTTGTTTCAATTTATTAACTATGAAGAATAGTTTCAATATTATTGTAATATGGCTGCGGCATATCTAATATATTAAAACATGAAACATAATTATAAAAGGGAAAACTACAATATGTAAATTTTGTTTTGCTGAATTAGCAGCCTTCCTATAGAAATAATTATGAGTTTATAAATGCTGTGGAGATGAGAGAATAAATGAAAGCAAAGAAGAATCTAATTAATTTAATATTTTGGATAAGCCTGGCTATAGTATTTAATATATTTATATACTATTTAAAAGGTGAAAGAAGTGCTACAGAATTTTTGGGGGGATATATAGTAGAAATGTCTCTAAGCTTAGATAATTTATTTCTATTTATAATAGTCTTTTCTAAGCTTGGCATAAGAGAAGACTATCAGGAAAGAGTCCTATTATATGGCGTAATGGGTGCAATGATACTCAGGCTCATATTTATTTTACTTGGAGTAGCTATGGTAAGCAGATTTCATTTTATACTTCCTATTTTCGGAATAATATTATTATATAGCGGGTTCACGGTATTTAGTAATAAAGAAACTGAAATAAAATTTAAAGATAACTTTTTAGTTAAATTATTAAAGAAAATAATGCCAGTAACAGATGTGACATATGGGCATTCCTTTTTTACAAAGATCAATAAATCGTATTATGCAACACCACTGCTTGCGGCACTTTTGATAATAGAAGGTTCTGATGTTATTTTTGCTATTGATTCAATACCAGCTATTTTTTCAATAACGACAGATACCTTTATAGTCTATACGTCTAATATTTTTGCAATACTTGGACTTAGAAGTATGTACTATGTTTTAGCTAAAATGAATAATATGTTTAGGTTTATGAAGTATGGAGTAGGAGCAATATTAATATTTACAGGTGTGAAGCTTCTTATATTGATTTTTGAAATAGAAATTTCAGTCACAAATTCTATATTGGTTATATTAAGCATACTCTTAAGCAGCATTTTGTTGTCACTGATATTCAGTGGTAGAAGTACAAATAAAAGAAAAAGAATGTATCCATAGTATTATTAAATCAGTTTTACAAGATTGTGAAATTGATTTTTTTTGCAAAAAAGCATAAAATAATATTAAAACTTTCAAGATAAGTAATAATAAAGAAGTTTTTGACGTAAACAGTTACTTGCTAACTGAAATAAAGGGGGACTATAAATGTTATCTAAAGAAATGATTGCAATAGGAAGTAAAAGATCAACTATTCGCGAGATCTTTGAGTTTGGTAAAAGAAGAGCTGAAATTGTTGGACGTGATAAAATTTATGATTTTAGTATTGGGAATCCTAACGTTCCAGCTCCGGCAGCAGTTAAGGAAGCGATTCTTGATATTTTAGAAAATGAAGACTCAACATTGGTACATGGATATACAAGTGCACAGGGTGATGATAAGGTAAGAGAAAGTATTACAGATTCAATAAATAAAAGATTTGGTACTAATTTTACAAAGAATAATTTATACATGACAGTTGGGGCAGCAGCATCAATAAGTATCTGTTTTAAAGCTTTATCCTGCAAGGATGATGAGTTTATTACCTTTGCGCCCTTTTTTCCAGAATATAGATGTTTTGTAGAAGCAACAGGTGCTAAGCTTGTAGTAATAAGTGCCAATATTGAAAACTTTCAAATTAATTTTGAGGAATTTGAAAAGAAAATCAATAAAAATACTAAGGCAGTTATTGTAAACTCTCCTAATAATCCATCAGGGGTGGTTTATTCAGAGGAAACAATTTTAAAGTTAACTAAAATATTAAAAGAAAAATCATCAGAATATGGGCATACAATTTACTTAATATCAGATGAACCATATAGAGAAATTGCGTATAAAGGCGTTGAGGTACCATACTTAACAAAATACTATGAAAATACGTTTGTATGTTATTCATATAGTAAATCTTTATCATTACCTGGTGAAAGAATAGGATATGTATTAGTGCCTAATGAAATTGAGAATTTTAATGATACTTATGCAGCTGTATGTGGTGCAGGAAGAGTTTTAGGATATGTAAATGCACCAAGTTTATTTCAAAAGGTAGTAGGCAGATGTGCAGGCATAACTTCAGATATATCAGTATATGAGAAGAATAAAGAAATATTATATAATGGATTAATAGAAATGGGATACAAGTGTGTAGAACCAGGTGGAGCATTCTATTTGTTCCCTCAATCGCTAGAACCTGATGCTAAGGCTTTTTGTGAGAAGGCTAAAGAATATGATCTGCTATTAGTACCAGGAGATGATTTTGGATGCCCAGGGCACGTTAGAATTTCATATTGTGTCCAAACTGAACAGATAGAAAATGCATTGCCTATATTTAAAAAATTGGCAGAAGATTATAATATAGATACAAAACTTTAGACTTAAGGAGCTGCTTTTTGGCAGCTTTTTGTGTATATGAGATTACACATTTTTATATTAGGAATTTATTTAAAATTGAAGTATAATGGAATGTGAATAAGCTTAATGAGATAAGAAAAACATATTAATAAAGAGGTAAATATAAATGAGCATGACCTATGATGAAGCAATGAATTATATATCAAGTGTTGGAAAGTTTGGTTCTAATTATGGACTTGAAAGGACTTTTAGAATTTTAGAACTACTTGGAAATCCACATGAGAAACTTAAAATGATACACATAGCAGGAACTAATGGTAAGGGATCAACTACTGCTATGATTACTAAGATTTTGAGAGGATATGGTTATAAAGTTGGGATGTATACATCTCCTTACCTAGAAGAGTTTGAAGAGAGAATTCAAATAAATGGTGAAAATATTGAAAAGGATAAATTAGTAAACTTACTGGAGCAAGTAAAAATTGTTATTAAAAAAGTAATTGAAGAGGGTTTTGAACATCCAACTGAATTTGAAATCATAACTGCGCTTATGTTTCTACATTTTTATAATGAAAAGATAGATTATGCTGTAATTGAAGTTGGTTTAGGTGGAAGATTAGATTCAACTAACGTAATAACACCAAAAGTTTCAGTAATAACTTCTATAAGTTTAGATCATATAAATATCTTAGGGGATAATTTAAAAGATATAGCAGGCGAAAAAGCTGGAATAATTAAAGAAAAGGTACCAGTTGTATTATACCCTCAGGAAAAAGACGGGGAAGAAGTTGTGTTAAAAGCAGCAAAAGAGAAAAATTCAAAGGTTTATTTGTTAAAAAAAGAAGATTGTAGATTGATTGATATTAATAATGATGAGTTATATCAAAATGTAGAAGTTAAAAGCATTAAAAATACTTATAATATAAAATTGCCGTTACTTGGCGAGCATCAAATATTAAATTTATCTGTAGCACTAAATACTATTGAGACATTATTTGAAAAAGAAAATATTATAATTAATAGAGAACTGATAGAAAAATCATTAGAAGATGTTAAATGGATAGGAAGACTTGAAGTATTAAGAAAAAAGCCTACTGTGATAATTGATGGAGCTCATAATATAGATGGAATCAGAGCACTTAGAAAAAATGTTGAAAAATATTTTAAATATAAAAAATTATATTTATTACTTGGAATTTTGGCAGATAAGCAGGTTAAAGAAATGGTGAAAGAAATTACGCCAATAGCCGAAAAGGTATATGCATTAACTCCTCATAGTGATAGAGCAGAGCTTTGTGAAGATTTAAAGAAAGAGATTTTAGAGTATAATTCAAATACTGTAGCATTGGAAAATTATGAAGAGGCCTTTGAATCAGCATTGAAGGAAGCAGAAGAAGATGATTTAATATTAGTAAGTGGCTCATTGTATATGATAGGAGATATGAGAAAAATTATAAATTCAAGATAGCAGAAAATTAATTATAACCAAATCATAGGTTTGGAATTTAGCTTAAAAGGAGTAATGAAGTTATATGGTGAAGAAATACAGAGAGAATACTGCTTATAATAAAAATTCAATCTATCATGATTTAAAAGAGTTTCATGATAGAAATAAAGGTGTGCTGTATAGCTATCAAGACTTCGATACGGCTGGAATAAAAGAATTTAAAATCATAACCCAAAAAGTACGTCCGCTTCAAGATTATGAAAAGAACAGAATGGCAAATAAGCTTGTAGAAATTTACTTAGAGGCTTTGAAGAATGAAGAAAATTTAATAACTGTAAAAGAATATATTAGTATAAATCCAATAATTAATTATTATGATAATTTTATTAAAAATTTTAAATCTGCTCTGGAAGTTAATGTAGATTTAAGTGTGAAATTAAGAGGCGTTATAAGTAGAATGCTTTTTGAAAGTACAGACGCTGAAGAAGTAAAAATAGGAATACTTATTGCAGCTATTTGCAATTTTGAAAATATAAATGAAATATTAGAGCTGTTTTCTATTCACAATGAATATCTCTTTTACGTGATTGAAGCCTATGAGTACATTGGAAATTGTAATAATACTATTTTTGAAATGGCAAAAGGATCTAGAGGCTATGGAAAAGTATTTATTCTAATGCATCTAAGACCAACTACTTATGAAATAAGAAAATGGATGGTAGAGAATGGATGTGAAAATAATGTTGGAACTACTGAATTAGCAGCTTATAGCATGTTATCTCTTGAAATGATTGAATATTTGGAGAATACTATATTTAATAAAGAAGAACTCGAAGCTTTTTCTAAATCATTTAGTACGTTGCTTTCTGATTATGGCATAGATGAGGTAAAGGATTCAGTAAAAGTTTGCAATAAGTTATTAGAAATAATAGATAAGATCAATGGAGGAATTTATTCTTTATATGCAGTTATTTCAATAATTTATTCAATAGAGGCTGTTATAATTGATGAATATAAAAATAAAAGTAATTCCACACAATATAAATATAATAATGAATATAAAGAAATAATTGATATTTGTAAAAAAATTTGCCAAAAGGATATATGGCATGAAGTTATAGCTAATGAAATAGAGAATATAAAAATTGAGAGTAGTGTTTTAATTGGCTGTGCAGAAAAGACTAAATATAAACTAAAGAAAAAGGAATTTGAAACAATCTTGAGAAGAGATTATACAAATGCATTGTTATATAAATATGCTTTTAGTGTAGGCGGAAGAGCTATAAGAAAATGTGCTGTTAATTTAGGATTGGATAAATTGCCTATGAGTAAGGTATTAAGCGGTCAGGATGAGTTGAAAATAGATAATTTAACTTATGAGGATATAGCACAAATTTGTTTTTTTATAATTATAAAATATTTTAAATATGAGGAATTTAAAAATGAGTATAAGGATATTAATCTTCAAGCATTAAAATCGCCTTTAATAGAAACAAGGCTTCAGGCTACTCTAAATCTTCAAATATTTAAAGAAGAATTCGATTCGCTGGATAAAGAGATCATTGATGATGCTATTAGTACAGAAATGGTGATGAATGTAAGACGCTCTCTTAATTCTCTCTTAATTGAACAGAATAATAAAATTAAGAGATATGTAACTGTTAATGAAGAGATGCATATAGAGCCACATGTGAAAGATGTATATTTAATTACTTTTAATGTATCAGGAACAAGCAAGTTTGATATGAGTGAAGTATACAATAAAATATTTGAAGATGATATTTTATATTTAAAAAGAAAAACTGATGATTATGAAGATCAAAATTCAATTGAAATTATAACTATTGATGGATATGTAATTGGATATGTACCTAGAGAGAGCAATGTTATATTGAAAAATTTATTAGATAAAGGAAAATATTTATACGGAAAAATAAAAGAAATAAGTGAAGATTATAATAGCATAAAACTTAAAATATATTTAAGCTATAAAGATGTAGTGGAAGAGATAACAAGTACTTTATCACTGTTATCTGGAGAAAAAGAACTGTATCTTCAGTAATGCATAATCAAATAAATAACAAGTCCATTGCCTGATAAAAAATATATATGACAGCTTTGGACTTGCTATTTATTTTTATGTGCTTAAAGAAATAGGATGTCCAACTTTAAAGTTGAATATCTGTATTATGCAGATGCATTTTCTTTTTTCCAAGTTAGTAAGGCTTTAGAAAGTTGGTCAGGACATGATGTTCCTTTGCTTCTACAATCGATACCTTCTAATTTTGCGATAACAGCATCAACAGTCATACCTTTTACTAGTTGGCCAATACCTAGAAGATTACCAGCGCATCCTCCTACAAATTCTACATTTTCAACAATATTATTGTTAATTTCTATATTTATTGTTGATGAACAAACTCCAGATGTTTTATATGAAAACATTCTAAACACTCTCCTTAAATTAAAATACTTTAAAAATATGATTCGCGATACATTAAAGAAATAAATATGTTTTTCAATTAATAAATTAATGTGAAATATTTATTAATTGTTAATGTATGTCGACTTCCTTTAATTATACAAGAAATCTGTCAAGAAATAAAGATAAGACGTCTAATAATTTGTGCCAATAATATAGTTTCGGAATATATTATAGTTAGTAGAATGATTATCTAAAGGGGGAAATGTGGTGAGTTATATTATTTTATGCAATACCGGTTCAGATAGTTTGAAGAAAATAAATACTGAAAGTCTAAAGATTGAAAGTTTAGCTTTATCTATTGGTGAAAGTCCATTTGGTCCCCATGGATTATCATTGTACAAAGGTAAAATTTTAGTAGCTAATAATTATAATAATAGTATTTCTCTTATAAATTATAACAATTTTAGAGAAGAAGATAATGTATATATTGGTGCACATCCAAATGATATAATTGCGAATGATGATATAGTATATGTTTTATGTGGGGAATCTAATTCACTTATAATATATGATTTAATAAATGAAAGAATTAATTTTGAAATCCCAACAGGCAGGTTTCCTCATAATATAACCTTACTAAAGGAAAAAAAACTTTTATTTATAAGCAATATGGTGGACGACAGTATATCGGTAATTGACTATATGAATAACAAGGAGATAAAGAGAATTAGAGTAGAAAGTATGCCTATAAAAATGATAGTTTCAGAAAATAATGATTACCTATATGTTTGCATGAGTTATCTTGGTCAAGATAAAATAGGAAGTATAGGGATTGTAGAATTAGGGACTCTAGAACTGATTGATAAAATAACAGTTGGATATTGCCCTGTAGATTTGTTTCAAGAAGTAAATCATTTATATGTTTCAAATCTATGTGATGGAACAGTAAGTATTATAAGTTTACCTGAACTTAAGGAAATTGATAAATTCGAAATAGGTGGTATGCCCAAAGGAATAGTTAAGGTGAATGAAAATCTATTTGTAGGAGATTACTTAAATGGATTGCTAAAGGTCATAAATATTAGAGATAAAAAAATAAAAGCCATATCAATAGGTTCTGAACCTAATAGTATGACTTTAGTTGATAATAATATAATTATTTGATTAATAAATTAATTATATTATTGTATATTTCTGAAGGATTTTCTTTCCACTTACTGCAAATTGAAGTGGCTTGGCTCTTTGATGGAACTGATAATTTTAGCTCCATAAGCAGAGCATCATCTTCAATGGCCTTAAGGTCGACTATAAAGCTATCAGTTTGTCCAAGAGTATAATCAGCATGAATAGTCAATTCTTTTTTTATAGATTCGATCTTTTCTTTAATATATTCATTGGTAGAAGATAACTTAGAAGGGGATATTCTTTCTTTAAACAAAGAAAGGACATTATCTCCTTTTTCTGTTAATCTGAGCAATTTCTTATCATTAATATCGTGATATTCAACAAACTTAGATTCTTCTAGTTCTGATAAATATTGCTGCAGCGTAAAATAATTTATAAAGTTATTTTCAAGAATTATTTCAGTAAGCTGAGTATTCGATATAGGTTTTTTTATTGACTTTAATACATATAACATTAATAATTTATTTTCTGCTAATTCAGATGAGTTTTCGTACATAATAACCTCCATAATTAATGAAAATCTTATTATATTATAAGTCACAATGAAAAAAATAACAAGTTAATCTGCCATCATATTTTCACTATTACGTTTCAAAAGATTAAAATAGTTGTTCCAGTATTTGGGTAAATATCTTAATTACATAATAGAAAAGATTTATATAAATTGGTAATTGCGACATTGATTCAGATATCTGATATAAGTTATTTTTAAAAGCTATAATTTAAAGTTATCTCTCTTGTGCATAAATAAATATGTAATGAATATAGTAAAGTAAGAAATTAGAAATTTAAAGGAGCATTTTAAAGGTGTCGTGGAGAAAAAAGAGAATAGGAATAGATATATTTTTAATTATGTTTTTAATCTTCATATCTATTGGAATTAGTAAAAGCGTTCAGGCTTTGGCTAATATTCATGAGGAAGAACCCATATATTGTGTTGATACTACAGATAAAGTAGTAAGCTTAACGTTTGATGTAAATTGGGTAGAGAAAGATAATTTAGATGTAATATTAAGAATATTGGATAAATATAATGTAAAAGGAACATTCTTCATTATGGGAGGCTGGGTAAATTATAGTGAAGATAATGTGAATAAATTAAAGGCGATAAAGGAAGGAGGCCATGAAATCGGAAATCACAGCTACAAGCATCCTAGTTTTACGAAAATAGGACTAGCTAGAATGAAAGAAGAGATAGAAAAGACCAACGATACTATTGAAAAATATACAGGAGAAAGACCAAAATTATTTAGATTTCCAAGTGGAGATTATAATAAAGATGCATTTTCAAAGGTGAGGAATCTAGGATATATGGCCATTCAATGGAATGTTGATTCTGTTGATTGGAAGGAGGGATCAGCAGAAACAGAATATAATAGGGTCATGAAAAATGTTAAACCGGGATCTATTATTCTATTTCATAATGCCAAAAATACTCCAGCTAATTTAGAAAGAATTATAAAAGAATTAAAAGATAAAGGATATAGCTTTAAAACAGTAGGTGAGATGATATATTTTAATGATTATAACGTAGACAATCAAGGAATTCAACATAAAGTAAAGCTTGATCCAGCAAGCTGAATGTTAATTGATGTTTTCTGGTAACCTAGTGACATTAATTAACATCTTTAGATGTCAATTTGATAGTGAAAGCTGGTTAGCGGATAAAATTAATTAATATTTATTGAAAAGAAACTAACTTTTGTATTATAATGGTAATATATGCTAGTGGGAGCATATATTTCACAAAATAAAATAATTTCCGATGGAGAGAGGGATAACAATGGATAATTTAATGCTAAATAACAAGATTTACCTTGAAGGTAAAGTGACATCTGGATTAGAGTTTAGTCATGAAATGTATGGGGAGGGGTTCTATACTTTTGATTTGGATGTAATGAGATTAAGTGATTCAGTAGATACACTAAACATTACTGTTTCAGAAAGACTGCTAAACGATATTAAGCTGGATATGGGAGTAGAAATAATTGTAGAAGGTCAGCTTAGATCATACAACAAATTTATAGACGGATCTAATAAGCTTATATTAACTGTTTTTGCAAGGAATATTGAACCATGTATAGAAAGAAGTAAGAATCCTAATGAAATATTTTTAGATGGGTACATCTGTAAGGAGCCAATTTATAGAACAACACCTTTTGGAAGAGAGATTGCTGATGTGTTGCTTGCTGTAAATAGAGCATATAATAAATCGGATTATATTCCAACTATTGCATGGGGAAGAAATTCAAGATTTTGTCAAACATTAAGCGTGGGTGATAATATTAAAGTTTGGGGAAGGCTTCAAAGCAGGGAATATCAAAAAAAGGTCTCAGACAGTGAAGTTGTAAAAAAGGTTGCTTATGAAGTTTCTATCTCAAAGATGGAAAGAGCTCATAAAGAAGAAATTTCTGGAGAAGAAGGAGCAGTATAAATCAATATTATAAGATATGTAGCACATAATTTTGCATTTAAAGAAAAGGTTTCAATAAATTTTGTATTTATTGAAACCCTTTGTTTTAGAAATAAAATTATATTACTAATATATTAGTGTATACTGTTACAATTATATTATGTAAGAATAAGTAAAAAAGTTATTTTCTTAAATCTTCTAAAATTTGAGTTTTATCTTTTGTTTTATCATCTACGTTTTTGACGATTTTTGCAGGTGAACCAGCAACAACAACATTTGCAGGAACATCTTCAGTTACAACAGAGCCAGCAGCAACAACACTACCAGCGCCTACTTGAACACCTTCAAGAATTACAGAATTAGCGCCAATTAATGCATTGTCACCAATTTTACAAGGTTCTTTACTTGGTGGCTCTAAAACACCAGCAACAACAGCACCAGCCCCTAAATGAACATTTTTACCTAGCTGACCACGGGCTCCAACTACAGCATTCATATCAACCATAGTTCCGTCACCAATTTCAGCACCGATGTTTATTACAGCACCCATCATAATTACAGCATTCTTACCAATAGTAACCTTATCTCTTATAACAGCACCTGGCTCAATTCTAGCATCTACTTCAAGTAAATCAAGCATAGGAATAGCTGAATTTCTTCTATCATTTTCTATTCTAAAGTGTTTAATAAGATGTTTATTATCTAAAACTATTTTAGTAATAGAATCAGATTCTCCCATTAGTATATAAAATCCGTTAGAACCATACCATTCTACATCATTCATGTCTGCTTCACTTAAATCTCCATTTATATAAACTTTTACTGGAGTAGATTTTTTTGATTCCTTAATAAATCTTGCAATTTCATAAGGATCTGTTAAATTATATGACATTAAATCACCTCTTCTATTATTTTTGCAATCAAATTTATTATAATAAAGATTGAACCCAATTAAAAGAGGAAGGTGCAAAAAAAGTATAAATAGTTTGAATAAGCCTTGGTAATATTGTAAAATAGGTTTATGTTATGCTGTATAGTGGATTATATGTGACATAATAAGTTAAAAGTGACAAGCTAGGAATTAAGATCAAAGAGAAGATTTTAGAAAAGTAGTTTCCAAGAACACTTTTATTTATGAAAAGCCAGCGGCTTTTCCTCCTAAACTCTTCACTTGTAACTCATAACTTATCACTAAATTAAAGGGGGCACATTAGAATGAATAGACAAGTGCAAAAAATTCAAATTTCAGGAATTAGAAGATTTGCTGAAAAAGTTAAGAAGGTAGAGGGGGCAATTTCTTTAACTATTGGACAGCCAGATTTTCCAGTACCTGCAAATGTTTCGGGGGCAATGGTTAATGCTGTAAAAAGTAATAAAACTGTTTATACATCCAATGCAGGTATAGATGAACTAAGGGAAGAAATTTGTAAGTATTTAAAAAGATTTAATATAAATTACAATAAAGACGAAGTATGTATAACAGTTGGTGGAAGTGAAGGGTTATATTCAGTTTTATTTTCGCTTATGAATTCAGGCGAAAAGATTTTACTTCCTGGTCCAGCATATCCTGCTTATGAAAATATTTCAATCATGATAGATGCAGATGTTGTAACCTATTCATTAAATGAAGATTTTACATTAAATATAGATGCCATAAAAGAAAAATTAAATAATGAAGATGATATAAAAGTATTAGTATTATCGTTTCCTTCAAATCCTACAGGTGCAATTTTATCTAAGGAACAAAGAGATGAGCTTGCTGCAATAATTAAAGAAAAGGACATAATAGTGGTAACAGATGATATGTATGCATCAATAATTTTTGATGAGTATTATTCAGTAGCCCAAGTAGATGAAATAAAAGATAAAATTATTTATGTAAGCGGATTTTCAAAAATGTTTTCCATGACAGGACTTAGAATTGGCTATGTAGCATGTTCAGATAAGTATATGAAGGAAATAATGAAAGTTCATCAGTATGGAGTATCCTGTGCACCTTCAATAGCCCAATATGGTGCTCTTGAGGGACTTAAAAATTCATTAAACGATGTTGAAGATATGAGAAAAATTTTTGAAAGAAGAAAAAATTATTGTATGGATAGATTAAAAAAATTAAATATAGAAGTTGCTGAGCCCAAGGGAGCATTTTATATATTTCCATCTATTAAAAAGTTCAACCTACCTTCAGAAGAATTTTGTGAGAAATTATTAAATGAAGGAAAGGTTGCTTGTGTTCCAGGAACAGCATTTGGAGCTCTCGGAGAAGGCTATATGAGAATATCGTATTGTTATAGCGATGAAGTTCTAAAGGAAGCCTTTGATAGAATTGAAAGCTTTTTAATAAATAATTTTAACAATTAACAGGGGGCTATAACTAATGGTAAAAGTTACTGAAATGAAGACAAAAGAATTGCAGGAAAACAGGGAGATACTTTTAAAAAAATATGAATCTTTTAAAAATATGAATCTTAAATATGATATGTCACGTGGTAAACCTTGCAAAGAACAATTGGATTTATCAATGAAAATGTTGGATATTCAAGACTATAAGAGTTCTGATGGAGTAGACTGTAGAAATTATGGGGGTCTTGATGGAATTTTAGATGCAAAAAAACTTTTTGCAGAAATTATTGGTGTTGATTTAAATGAAGTTATTGTAGGTGGAAATTCAGCACTTAATATGATATATGATACAATTGCACGTGCAATGTCTTTTGGGGTATTAGGTAGTGAAACTCCATGGGGAAAACTTCCTAAAGTTAAATTTTTATGCCCAAGTCCAGGATATGATAGACATTTTGCTATATGTGAACTTTTTGGTATAGAAATGATTTCTGTAGCTATGAATTCTGATGGACCAGATATAGAAACTATTGAAAATCTTGCAGGTAGTGACGAAGCTATAAAAGGAATTATATGTGTACCAAAATATAGCAATCCAGATGGAATTACATATTCAGATCATATTGTTGATAGACTTGCTAAAATGAAAACTAAGGCGAAGGATTTTAGAATAATTTGGGATAATGCATATGCAATACATGATCTTTTTGGCAAGGGTGATAAACTTAAAAATATACTTACAGCTTGCAAAGAAGCAGGAAATGAAGACAGAGTGTTTATTTATGTTTCAACCTCAAAGGTAACTTTACCAGGTTCGGGAGTTGCAGCCTTGGCAGCAAGTAAAGCAAATATAGTTAAGATTAAAGAACAATTATCTGTTCAAATGATAGGGCCTGATAAAATGAATCAGCTTCGTCATGTAAAATTCTTGAAAGATATGTGCAACATTGAAGCACATATGAAAAAACATGCTGAGATTCTTGAACCTAAATTTTTAGCTGTTTTAGATACCCTCAGTTCTGAGCTAGATGGAAAGGATATTGCTTGGTGGAATAAGCCTAATGGAGGATACTTTATTAGCCTAAATACTCTTGATGGCTGTGCTAAGGAAGTAGTTAAAATGACAGCTGAGGCTGGAGTAATAATAACACCTGCAGGAGCTACCTATCCATATGGCAACGATCCAAGAGATAGAAATATTCGTATTGCTCCATCTTTTCCTTCTGCTACTGAACTTAAAAAGGCAATGGAGATACTCTGTATTTGCATACAAATAGTAAGTATTAATAAGCTTTTGTCAGAAAAGTAAGGTGATTTGGCAATAAATAATCATAATACAAAAAATTAGAGTATCTATGTTCAAAGGCTAATAAAGAAATTCTAACTTAAATATAGATACTTTAATATAAATAATGTTACAAATAAGGGGGCAATATAATGAAAGAATTTAAAAATGTTACAGCAGTAAAAAAAGCAAATGTATATTTTGATGGAAAAGTTACAAGTAGAACTATTATATTTGAAGATGGAGAAAGAAAAACTTTAGGTATAATGTTACCAGGCGATTATGAATTTGGCACAGGTGATAAAGAAGTAATGGAGATTCTTGGAGGTTCAATGGATGTAAAACTACCAGGAAGTGATAAGTTTATTACATATAGTGAAGGGGAGAATTTTACTGTTCCTGCAAGTTCTAAATTTAATTTAATTGTAAAAGAAGTAGCGGATTATTGCTGTTCTTATATTAAAGAATAATTTACAAGTTAAATATATAACTCCATATAAAAATTAAGCTGATCAAGGTATTTGATCAGCTTGATTTCTGTTCATAAGTTTTCATAAAAGTATTTATAGAAATAAATATTTTTCATATCCTGTGTAAAGTTCTAATTGATGTTAGCAATCATAATTAACTATTCAAGACCTATAACATCATTCATATCATATAAACCAGGATTAGTTACAGTAGACATATATTCACATGCTCTTAAAGCGCCAACTGCAAAAACCTCTCTTGAGATAGCTTTATGAGTTAATTCTATTACTTCTCCAGTTCCAGCAAAGATAACGTCATGATCACCTACAATAGAGCCGCCTCTAATTGCATGAATACCAATTTCATTTTGTTCTCTTTTAGAATTTCCTTCTCTTCCATATACGTATTTAGTTGTATCTTCTAAAGAATTCTTTATAGTATCAGCAAGTAATATTGCAGTACCACTGGGTGCATCTACTTTTTGATTATGATGCTTTTCTATAATTTCTATATCATAGTTACCATAAAGTAGAGGAGCAACTTTTTTCAAAAGAGAATTGATCAAATTAATACCAAGAGACATGTTAGCTGATCTAAATAGCTTCAATGTTTTACTTTTTTCATCTATTAAAGCTAAATCTTCTTGGGTAAATCCTGTTGAACATATTACTAATGGCTTGTTAGTTTTTTCTGTTAATTCTATTAGACTATTAAGAGCATCAGCTCTTGAAAAATCTAATAAGACATCATAATCCATATCTAGATCCTGTACAGTCTCAAAAATAGGATATGGAGCTATGCTAGGAAACTTATCAATTCCTGCAATTATCTCTAATCCTTTAAATTTTGAAGCACATTCAGTGATCATTTTACCCATTTTCCCTGAGCAACCGTTTAATACTATTTTTACCATATATATCACCTTACATTAATTTATTATTCATTAAAGCAGCTTTTAATATTTCTTCGTTATTTTCATCCATTTCACAAAGTGGAAGCCTTAGAGGACCAACTTCAAGTCCCATAAGATTCATAGCTGTTTTAATTGGAATCGGATTTGTTTCTATAAATAAAGCATTAGCTAAAGATAAAGTGTTTAATTGAATATCTAAAGCTTCTTTAAAATTATTGGTTAAACATTTTTGAGCCATTTCATGAACTTCTTTAGGAAGTATATTAGCTAAAACAGAGATTACTCCTATACCACCGAGAGACATTATTGAAATAATCTGATCATCATTACCAGAATAAATATCAATTGAATCTCTGCATAATGCTTTCATTTGAACAATCTGACTGATATTACCACTTGCTTCTTTAATAGCAGTAATATTACCCAATTCAGAAAGCTTAAGCAAAGTTTTAGGAGCAATATTAACTCCAGTTCGGCTTGGAACATTATAGAGAATAATTGGAGTTTTAACTTCATCATTTATAGCTTTAAAATGCTTTATTAAACCATTTTGAGAAGTTTTATTATAATATGGAGTAATAACAAGAAGTCCATCAGCGCCAACGCTTTCTGCATACTTACTCATTGAAATAGCAGAAGCGGTGTTGTTTGAGCCTGTACCAGCAATTACAGGAATTCTTTTGTTTATTACATCAACTGTAAACTTAATTGTATCTTTTATCTCTTTTTCAGTCATAGTGGTAGCTTCACCTGTAGTTCCGCAAATTACAATGGCATCGGTACCTTCTTTAATGTGCCACTCTAATAGGGTCTTAAGTTTTTCGAAGTTAACTCCATTTTTATTAAAAGGAGTTACTATTGCTACAGCTGAGCCTTGAAATATTGACATTTAGATTCCTCCAACTTAAATTACTATAAACTATTTGTTGTCCTTTATCATTATTTCAGCAATTTGAATAGCATTAAGAGCTGCTCCTTTTCTTATGTTATCACCAACAACCCATAAGTTTAATCCATTATCTACGCTAAAGTCTCTTCTGATTCTTCCAACATAAACATCATCTTTTCCTGAAACTTCAAGTGCAGTAGGATATTTTAACTCTTCTAAGTTATCATATACAGTTACACCTTTTGTGTTTCCTAATAATTCGAAAATATCTTTTATATCAAATTCAGAGTTAAGCTCAACATTTATACTTTCACTGTGAGCATTTAAAACAGGAACTCGTGCAGTAGTAGCTGTAATTCTTAAATCTGGTTCATGAAGTATTTTTCTTGTCTCTTTAATCATTTTTTCCTCTTCTTTAGTATAGCCGTCTTCTAAGAAAACATCTATATGAGGTAATACATTACCAGCTATAGGATAAGGGAATTTTTTAGGTGGAACGCCTTTGATTCCATCCTCTAAATCTCTAATACCTTGAATACCTGCCCCTGATACTGCTTGGTATGTAGAATAGACAATTCTCTTTATTCCATATTTGTCATTTAAAGCTTTCATTATTGCCATTGCTTGAATTGTTGAACAATTTGGATTTGCGATTATTCCTTTATGAAGTTTGATGTCTTCAGGATTAACTTCTGGTACTACAAGTGGTACCTCAGGATCCATTCTCCAAGCGCTACTATTATCAATAACTACAGCCCCATATTTTGCAAAAACAGGTGCAAATTCTTTACTAGCATCTCCACCAGCTGAGAATAGTGCATAATCTATTTTTTTATCTTTTATATTTTTTTCGCAGGTTTCTTCAACCACATAATCCTTTCCTTTAAAAGATAAAGTAGAACCTTCTGATCTTTTTGATGCGAAAACATATAAATTTTTTACTGGAAAATTTCTTTCTTCTAAGATTTCTAAAAACTTTCTGCCTACATTTCCAGTAGCCCCAACTATTGCAACATTATACACAATAATCCCTCCTAAATTTATTAATAATTTTATATATACAACTACTATAGATAAATATTGAATAAATATCAAGTCAATGAGCAAAATAAGTTGAAAAAAACTATTCATTGTCTAAAAATATCCTGTATATTGTAAAGTTGTTGAATTTAACATGAATATTTATTCATAAGCACAATTAAAAATAAAGCGTATATTTTTATAAATTAGTTACTAGCTAATAATAAAAATAAGCTGCTTTCTATGAAATATATTTTATAGGAATAGTAATGAAATAGACGGAAATAATAGTAAGGCACAATCAAGTAAATAATAAGTCCATTTGCCAGCCTATTTTCCATCATCCTACGGCGACAAATTGACCTAATAGCCCGCTATGAGGGCAATTTGTCTTCTTGCCTGATGAAAAATATCCA
>NZ_LZZL01000093.1:0-18839 GCF_002006495.1 Clostridium sp. BL-8 | reverse complement strand
TGATGAAAAATATTCAAGGCAACCTTGGAACTGTTATTTATTTTCATGTGCCTTATTATAATCTTATTCATTGCTATCTTATAATAACAACATAAAATCAAAATTCTAAATTAATTTCCATTAATTAGGAATGCAAATAAGATAAATAACAATTCCAAAGTTGCAACAGATATTCTTCATAAGTGATAGATAAATAAAAAAGAGGACTAACTCTCAAATCAATATAATTTGAAAATAGAAAATCCTCTTTTTATTTGATACTTTATTTTTTCTGAATTTATTTTTACTTTTTTCCTACATTTATTAAGTTATATACAATAACAGCTGCTTCACCATTATTTATATCATGAGTTCCGTTAAAATTACCATTTGTACCCTTAATTATATTAAGAGCATAACTCATTGCCGCATATCCTTTATATTTTTCATCTATATTATCTTTAAATGGATTATTAAATATTTCAGGATGAACAGCTACATTATCATACCCTAAGTACCTTATAACGAATTTCGCTGCCTCTTGATTTGAAACAGGAGAATTAGGAGCTTTTTCTTCCTTTTTAATTACTCCATTTTTTATAAGCATATCATAAAATTCATCATCGCTATTATAATTATCTTTTACAGGTGAATACATATATTTGAAGAAATTAATTTGGGTAATACCCATATTGGCATTAAATTTATCTCCATCAATATAATATCCATTATCTAAAAGAGCTTCTACAGGTTTTTCGCACCATTGTCCTTTTATGTCTGTGTATTCTGGTAACTTATTTTCTTTATATGCCTGTCCAGTAAAATCTAATCTTATTCCACTTATAGGATCAACAATGTAATTATCATTATTATTAAAATTATATACAAGCCCTATCTTATCTTTATCTACCTTGGTATATTCTAAGCCAAAACCAGCTAAGTCTTTCATTTTATTGAATGCAGCTTCTTTGCTGATTGCTTGACTGACATCTGGGAATGACAAATTATCATCCCAATTATTATCATATCCTACAACTTTACCATTAGTTTTATTAACATCAACTCGTAATGAGTTATCTTGAAATTCTATGCCATTTACCTGACGTACATATTTAAAAGAGAAAATATCTCCCTCTGGCTGAATAGTTCTTATTTTCAAAATAATAGGGTCTTTGCTATCTTCATATTTAGTTTGTGCATATTTATTAGGCGTAATTTTTTGCAAAAAGTTCTCTGCTATAGTTTTTCCATACGTCTCTGATATAGTTTGATTAGCTGTATTATTGTTATTATAAAGATGTAGAGAAATTACTTCTCCTGATTTAGCATCTACTTCACCATAGGCCTTGTCAAAGGAGATTCTCCAGGTGTACCCATCATTAATATAATTCTTATTTAAGGATGAATCCGTAACTTTCATATCAGCTGTTATCATATCAGACGCTTCCCTAAGAATACTTTCTGCTTTTTCCTTAGTAATAAGATTTGATACAGTATTAATTGCATCAATTTCTTCTTGTGTCAATGCCTGTTCACCTCTAAACAGACTATTTTGAGAAGCATCTGCTGTTACTCCATCTGCCTTATCAACATATATTGGACCATCTCTAAGTGGTTCTAGAACTTGTCCAGTTTTTGCATCAATGGCCTTATTTTCATTACTATCTATAGAATATCCTGCAAATACATTCATTTTCTTTTGCTTATCATCATAATAAGAATAATATTTTAAGCTAACTCCTAATTTGTCCATATAAGCTTTCTCTGCTTCATCCTGACTAAGAGCACCATCTAAACTTGGATATTCCATTCCTTTAATCTCTGGATTTTCCCCACTGAAAGACGTAACTTCGCCACTATATTTATTTACACCAACATTCACAGTAACGAAATTCACTGGAACCTCATTTACAAATTCCTGATAACTAAAATTATATTCATCTCCTGAATAATCAGTATTATTGTTATTAATTGCTTTCATTTGCTCAGAAGATGAAGGAATTACCTTATCTAAAAACTTTTCTGCTTCTATTTTAGCTTCATCCTTTGTAACCTTTGCGAGTCCATTAGAATTTTCATCACTAACTGATTTATTATAGTTATACAAGAAGCCATCTTCCCCAACAGATGCAGATATATATCCATTTTTGCCTTCTTTTTCTGACCAATTAAGCATCCAAACTCTAACTTTTCCATTAACCGTATCTTGTTCGCTTAAATTATGTGTAAACTCAGAATAATCATCTGGAACAGTTATAATATTTTTAGCTGTAATGATTGCTTGCTCAAGACCTTTACTATCCTCTTCTGCTCCGAAAACTGGAATAGAAATACTTGATAGCATTAAGCAGATTGTTAATATTCCGCTTAAAATTCCTTTCCTTTTCATAAATTACACCCACCTTCATATTTCTTTATTTATATTTTACATTATATATATCAGCATTACTTTAAAAACTCATATATATTTTTCCTTCACTATTAATACTATTTACTAAAGGAAAATGTTGCATTAATTATTACTTTTTATAAAAAATTTTCTTAGACAAATTTTCTTACAATTATTTGTTATATTTATTTAAATCAATATCATAAGATTTGCAGGTGTTTTCTTGACCCTAAAGCATAAAAAGATAGAGTTAATAATTGCGATATCTACAACTATTAACTCTATCTTTTTGTAAATGCTATATTATATTAACTTGAAGTTTATTAACTATTTCATTAGAGTTCAAAGCTCTTTGGCTCTCTCTGATTTTTAGTATGGATGGGCAAACAACCCTTATTAAAATATTACTAAAAATAATATCTCTTTTTTTATCACCAGGATTTCTATTATAAATGCTATGCATGTCTTCAATATAATTTATAATGTCTCTCTTGGATTCCAGTTTAATTTGTATCTCTCTGCTGCATTCATTCCAAACTTCAGATAGCTTTCCCCACCATAAAATTCTTTGTGCCTGCTCATAAAGTTCATGGCAAATAATATTTTTTCTAAATGCCTCATTATGAGGAAATGTAAAGAAATCACATAAATAATGACTTAGCATTCCTAATTTTATTGAAATATTTTCATTAACTTTTATCTTATCATATGCTAGTTCATCGATCATTTTTAAGACAATATCAAAGTCGTCACTTTTTTCATGTTTAGTCATTCTGTATTTAGGGCTAAAATCAGGCAGCATATTTCCATAAATAAAAGACTTAATAGTAATACCTAAATACCCATTATTAATTAATTCCTTACCCAAGATATATCCTATTTTGCCGTGAAGTAATGTATCCATATTACTAACTCACACCCTTTTTATATAATTATAAAAAAGATAGGTTAAATAGCTATTATCTTTATGTTATTTTTTGTTAAATCAAATCTAATTATTTTTAGTACCATCTTTTCTTATTTTCATATATTCTTCAAGGGTTATATTTCCATGATCTTTTAATGCCCTTATAAGTTCATCCTCATGTATTATTCCCATTAACTCCATATCATCACTTAGAACATAAAATGTATTGAACTTATTTTTATCAACTAGAGTTAATACATTAACTAAACCCTTTTTATAATGGACAGAAATAGATTTATTTTCTATATAGTTATATTTTTTTAATCTTCTTATCTTCTTAAACATATCCCCCATTATTATATACATAGTTTTTTCTCTCTCAACAAATGTTGCATATGTGATCAATATAACTGCAAGAAATAAACTTATGTTTACTTTATGTAATAAAATTATTATACTAAATATTACAAACATTATTCCTGAAATAATAAAACTAAAAGTTTCAGTAATTTTTTTTGCTTTTTTATATAAAAATTTTCTTGATAATAATATTTCAGTCACTCTTGCACCGTCTAAGGGATATGCCGGTAATAAATTAAATGCACCTAAAGATAGATTTATAATCATGCTATTTCTAATAAATTCATATTTAAAATACTCATAAAAAAAGCCTGCAATAACAGTCATAAAAAGATTAAAAAAGGGCCCCGCTAAATATAATACTAATTTTTTTCGTTCATTTAACTCATCAATATCATTCAAATCAGCTTTGGCACCTAATATACTAATATTAATATTATTAAATTTACATCCAAATTTATTTGCAACTACTATGTGTGCAAATTCATGCAATATTACCCATAGAAAACTAAGAATAATATAACTCTTAAAATCTCCAAGCCACATTAATATTGATAATTCTAAAATCAATACTATATACCATTTTTTCATTTTCAACCCCTATAATATTGCTATATAAAAACGATTTAAGATATGCACGCAGACAGTTATAATTAAGTGTATGGAAAAAGATAATAGATTCCTAATCTTATAATTCAATTTTGCATATCCTGACTATTCTTTAAGTACTCAATAAAACTTGATGCTCTTGCTTTTAAATTTTCTATTTTTAAGTCTTCAGTAGTAAAATTGCCCATCTTAAGATCTTTTCCTTTTACATTTCCCATTTGAATTGTATTGAATGCATCTATGCATTGATCATAGTTAAAATTATAGCTTAAAGCCTGTTTGGATTTTATGTGCATCTCCTCAATTTGAGCTGATGGAATATACTTTAATGCAACAAAAAATAATAATAAGATTGTGGCTCCTGTTAGTTCACTAATTATCCGTTTTATTATAAAATTTGTTCCTGTAATATTTGTACTACCGCCATATATTGGTCTGATAGATCTGTCTTTCTTCCCAGTCCAGATTGAATATTTACCTTTATCTCTTTTTTGTTTTGTAGCATTATTTATATTCTTATAATAATTTTCATAAGCCGACCTATAACTACTCATAGAACACTCCTTTAAATTTATTATTATTTAATTATATTTTGTGCACAATAAAATTATGAAAATAACTTTTCTCTTTGCATTTGTAATTTCTATTTATTTGATTGTGCCTTAGTTTTAGGCTATGAAACTTATAAAAAAATAAGATTAATAATTTAATACTTACCCATAAAATTCCTTCCAAATCTTATAGTCTTGTAAATGAATTATTAATCTTATTTTTAATTTTAATTAAGATCTAAAAGTAAATCTTTTTCCTTCTCATCCCTACATTTATCACTAATCCAACTGTAATTACGGTTGTAAGCAAAGAACTCCCTCCATAACTTACAAGTGGTAAGGTTATACCTGTGATTGGTAATAGTCCTATTGTCATCCCTATATTCTGCAATATAGCAAATAGAAAATATGAAACTATCCCCGTAGCTATGACTGATCCAAAAATATCTTTTGAAGTCCGTGCTATTGCTATCATCTTATATATGAGTAATCCATAAAGCAGTAATAATAAAGCTGCTCCCAAAAATCCCCATTGATCTGCAATTGCAGCAAATATAAAGTCGGTATGTACTTCAGGTACATTTTGCGCCGCATAAGTTGAAGATACATTACTGCTTAATGATGGCTCACTTCCAAACATACCTCCTGAACCAATTGCGATTAGAGATTGATTTAAGTGATAGGTACTTGCATCATCAACCTCTGGGTTTAAAAATGCTGTAAACCTAGTTTTTTGGTATGACTCTATTAACCCTGAGTTCCAAACCAATATTATTGCAAGCACTAATGACATTAATCCTCCACCTATAATTTTTGTATCAAACCCAGCTGCATAAAATATTCCCAAAACTATAAAGAAACACACCATACTCATTCCCATATCAGGCTGAATTACGATAAAAAGTACTGGCACTATACAATAAAATGCTAATATAAAGAAATTCTTAACATCATTTATTTTCCCATCCATGTCATCTAATTTCTTAGCCAGCATAAGTATAATTGCAAGCTTAGCAAATTCTGATGGTTGTATATTACCTACTCCAAGCCTAATCCATCCTCTCGCACCATTAACAACAATTCCAATTCCAGGAACCATTGTTAATATAAGAAGCACTACTGTCCCCCAATAAAATATTGGTACATAATTAAACAATATTGTATAATCTATTGAAATGAATACATATAGGCCGACAAGTGATAATAAGAACCAAGACAACTGCTGCTTTGCAAAATTTGGCCCATTCTCTATTCCTTTTGTACATAAATATATATTAAACGTGCCATATAAGACTAAAAGAATTAAAGAAATCAAAAGAGTTTTATCAATTTCTTTGATTAATCTTACATCTAATTTTAATATTCTAAACAATTTTTCACCTCCTAATTATATTTATTCCTGTTAACAATCAGAGCTTAAAGCTTATTTAACTTTCTAAATTTCTAACCATTAACAATAAAAGATTAAAATTGTAATAAATCTCCTTAAAGCTTTGTTTTAATAAGAATTATTTTTATGTAACTTAATTCATCTTAATTATACATTATTATCACTACATTCTCCATAATAATTATACCTACTAAATGAATCATAATAATTTTGTAATAATTTTAAGAATTTATTTATTATTTTTTAATGTTTCTAATGAAATAACTTATTATATTTATTAGTTTCATAGGAATAATATTATTAGTTAATTTTTTAAGTTTTATACTCTTTTAAATCTCTATTACTTCAATAATTATAAAAAAATATAAGATGCATTTTTAGAAAGACTTAATCCTTTAACTTTCTTAAAATAAATGCCTCTTATATTTTGATTGTGCCTTATCTTCCCCTTACATTTTTGATAGGAATGCTTGCTATCAATGCAGAAGTATTTTCACCTTCTTCATCACCGCTCTTATTTACTGATATTTCAACATCATCCACTTGTATATCAATATACTTAGAGATTACTTCCAAAATTTCTTCTCTTATTTTATCTATAATCTCTGGAGCAATTTCTCCTCTATCATGTATAAGAATTAACTTTAATCTATCCTTTGCAACCTCTTTAGGTGTTGGTTTATTGTTTAAATTCTTAAAAAAACCCATCTTTAATCCTCCCCTAATTGCGCTTAAATAGCTTCTTTAAGGAGCCTAAAAAGCCCTGATGTTCTTCTATATGTAAATTCATAAGTGGAACTTCTTCTCCCATGATCCTTCTTGCAATATTTTTAAATGCTTGTCCTGCAAATGCATTTTCATCTAATACAATTGGTTCACCTTTATTAGTTGAAATAGTTATATTCTTATCATCTGGTACTACCCCTAATAACTCTATTGAAAGAGTTTCTATTATATCAGATACATCAAGCATATCTCCATTCTTTGTCATTTCATAATTTAATCTATTTATAATTACTGAGTGATCATCTAATCCCTTCGCATCGAGCTTACCAATAACTCTATCTGCATCTCTAACGGATGTTATTTCAGGATTTACAACTATAATCGCCTTTTCCGCACCAATTACTGCATTTTCAAATCCCTGCTCAATACCTGCTGGTGAATCTATTAGTACATAATCAAATTCTTCCTTCAGCTCATTTACTATTTTAAGCATTTCCTGCGGACTTATATCATCCTTATCTTTTGTCTGAGCTGTTGGTAAAAGACATAAGTTTTGAAATCTTTTATCTTTTATAAGACCTTGCTTTAATCGACATCTTCCTTCTATTACATCAATTATTGTATATACTATTCTATTTTCTAAACCCAGTAATACATCTAAATTTCTAAGCCCTGTATCACCATCAATAACAACTACTTTTTTACCTAGTGATGCTAACGCAGTTCCTATATTAGCTGTAGTTGTAGTTTTACCAACACCACCTTTACCTGATGTTACCACTATAGATACTCCCATAAAAAAATCCCTCCGACATTCTAATATATATATTTATTTGGTAAATACGGTTCAACTATTATTAACCCATCCTTAATCCTTGCCAATTCCGGATATTTTGGTTTTTCAGAATCATCTGGAGACATTGCTATAACATTTGCAATTTTTAATATCTCTGGCTGCAATGAAAATGCAGCAATTACTGCTTTTGTGTTTCCATTAGCTCCTGCACTTACTTTACCTCTTATCCTGCCTAAAACAATTACATTACCTGTTGCATAAACTTCTGCTCCACTATTTATGTCACCAATTATAACTATATTTCCTTGATAATTTATACATTCTCCACCTCTAACGGTTTTTCGTATAAACTTAGACCGTCCTTCGTATACACCTGAAAATACTCTGCTTTCTTTTTTATTTACTTGTTCCATTTCAGACTCTTTTTCTATATTTTCTAATACGATATCCTTCAATTCTATTTTGGTTAGCAAAGTTTCTTTAAGAGTTTCCAATTCCTTTTTGTTAATAGCTTCTAAAGCTATTCTCAAAATTAATGTTGTGTTTTTATAAAAGTGTTTTCCCTTAGAAAGCTTTTTTACTAATACTAAAAGCATATCGTCAAAACAAGAAAATTTCTCCATATTAATGGTTGTATTTATTCCATCTTTATTACCTTTTATTAAAATACCATCATTATTATACATTAATGACCTCCAATAAGTTTTGCAGGTTAAAATAGTTAAATTCTTTTGAAAATGGCTACCTACATAAAATTATAACATTATGCAAGCTATTTTCATACATTTCTTTCAATGATTTTTCATTAAATTTTGTAATAATTTATAAAAAAATCATAATTACTGGCAAATTAAAGGATATAAGTCTGAAACTTTGTATAATGTATATTTTATAAATATCTCTCTTTCAAATTATCGTTCATTATTCAGAATTATTTAGGCACAATCCAAAAAATAATAAGTCCATCTGCTAGCCTATTTTCCATCATCCTGCGTCGGCTGATCGTACTAATAGGCTCGGCTATGAGCACAATCCGCCTCCTTGCCTGATGAAAAATATGCATGGCATTTTGGACTTGTTATTTTCTTTCACGTGCCTTAGGCATAATCAAAAGAATAATAGACCAGAAGCATGAAACTTTTGGCCTATTATTTTTTTGATTATGCATTATATTACAACCTTAACATAATCGCTTATATTAATACTATCTTCTGTAACTTCACAATCAACTGCTAATATATTAACACCGCATTCTTTCGCTTTTTTTAATGCTTCAGCAAATTCTTTATGCATTTTCACATTTGGTTCAAAATATAAAACATCCTTCATTTGTATTACAAATAGTATATAAGCATCATATCCATCTTGTATACATTCACAAAGTTCATTAACATGTTTAACACCTCTTTCAGTAGGTGCATCTGGAAACCTCACAACCCCATCTTCCTCCAAGGTTACCCCTTTTACTTCTATGAATGCTTTTTTATTCTTTGTTTCAACATAAAAATCAAATCTCGAATTTTTATATTTAGTTTCTGGCCTTATTAGAGTAATTTCTTTAAATAAGTTTCCTTTTGAAAGCCATTCCAAAGCGACCTTATTAGGTACTTGCGAATCCATATTAATCATTCTATTTTCTTTTATAACTCCTATAAGCGAAAATTTAGTCTTTCTTTTAGGATTATTACTTTCCTGAACAAATACTTTAGCACTCGGAGTTAATAATTCTTTACATCTTCCTGTATTTTTAACATGACAAATTTCTATCTTATTATTAACTTCTATATGTGCTATAAATCTATTAGGCCTTGATATAAATTTACCTTCTAATATATTATTATATTTCATATTATCCTCCATAAATTAAGGTACATGAGTATAAATAACAAATCCAAAGCTGCCATGAATATTTTTTCATCAGTCAATGAGAGAAATTGCCCTCATATGAGGCTATTAAGTGAATTTACCGCCACAGCATAGCGGAAAATGGGTTAACAAATGGACTTGTTATTTATTTGATTGTTCCTTAAGCAAAAAAATCTCTATTAGGTTTTATTATACAACATTTATTATTGTATACCCTAATAGAGAAAATCAACTTAATTAAAATATATATAATTTATTTTTTAATTGTACCTTAATCCTTTTTAGCTGCAACTTTATCTTGAGTTGCTGCAGTGTTACTATTGTTACTATTATTATTACTAGTATTATTTGCTGCTGTTTGTGAAGCATCTGCATTTTGATTATACGGATTACCTAAAACATATTTTTTCCACGTATCCGATGATGAAGTATACTGTGTATCATTTTGTAATTGATCCTTAAAATAAGAATCATAAACTGCCTTTACTACTGATGCAATATTACTACCATGACCTCCATCGAATACTACTGCTGCCACAGCTATCTGTGGGTCATTTGCTGGAGCAAAACTGACGTATGTTGCGAAAGGTTCTCTTCCTATCTCCAATTGATGATCAGGATCAAAATCGGCTGTACCAGTCTTACCAGCTGTCGGTATTGGATATCCTAGAAATGTAGAACTACCTGTACCATCTGCTTCCTGGTTAACAGCTGTCATTCCCTGTTTAACAGCTTCTTGAGTTTCTTTTGACATTTTAACTGTATTTAAAACTTCCGGTTTAAACTCTTGAACCACATTTCCATCACCATCTGTAACTTTATCTACTAAATGAATCTTATATCTTGTTCCTCCATTTGCAAGAGTTGATATGTATGATACTAATTGCAATGGAGTAAAGTTATTCATACCCTGACCTATTGATGCTGAAACAAGTGAACCTGGTGATCTTACTTGTCCTGGTGTATCATTAGTTGCAAACTGAGCTAATTCCTCTGCAATTATTCCAGCCTGAGAATCAATATTTACATTTCTTCCAGATATACTTGCTTTATATTCATCAGAATTATTCATAAAGTCTAAAACATCTTTTTTAATATCCTTTGCAAAGGCATCATGGCCTACTGCTTGAGGATTATCAGAATCTTTATCTATAGCATCTTTAACTTTACTTTTAATTGCCTGCTTAGCTGCTTTAAGTGCATCACTATCATTATCAGAATCCTTTATATCAATTGGAATAAAGGACACTCCATTATATTGACCGCTACTTAAAAAAGCAATTATATTGTCTGTAGACATTGATAAAACTAACTTTTTATTGTCAGTAAAATTATAAGTCTCACCGAAGCTTTCTCCTATTTCTATTCCTGTTGACTTCTTTGTATTACTATTCGGATCAACTCCCATTCCAAACTGCCAAGCATATTTAGCAATAGAATTTAGTGCCTCAACATTATTAGCTTTGCCTCCTGCCTGTATATACATTCTGGTCGCAGTTTCATAAAAATAGAAGTTAATAGATTTTGCTATGGCTGTTGTTAAATTTATATTTCCTTGCGGAGCATCTAGTCCTCCTGGACCAAAAGCTTTACCAAAAATCTCTGGATGAATATTAAATTTTCCTACATCATCTATCATTGTATCAGGAGTTATTACTCCAGATTCTAAACCAGCTACAGCTGTAAGAGGCTTAAATGTTGAACCTGGTGGAATTAGTGCCTGAGTAGCATAATTAAACGTTGCTTTTGGATATAAGTCATATTTATCCCATCTAGTTCCATCATTTCTTACTGGAAATAAATCATCAACAGTTTTATTAAGTCCCATTCTTTTAATAAATTCCTGTCCAAATTTCTCTAGATCAGGATTAAAATAATCCTTATACTGTTCAGAGGTTAATTGCCCTGGAACTGTAAATAAATTAGGATTATAATTAGGATAACTTGTCAAAGCTAATACCCTTCCAGTTTTGACTTCAACTGCTACCAAAGCACCTCTAGTTGCATTTGCAAGCCTATTTCCTTTATCATCTCTGCCATTAGCCTGCAGATCAGCAATTTTATCAGCTAAGGCCTGCTCTGCTGCATATTGAATATCTCTGTCTATGGTAAGATGTACATCGTCTCCTGGATATGATTGAAGTTCAAATAACTTTTGAGTAACAGAACCTTGGGAGTTAACCTTAACTGTAGTTCCACCCTTAACGCCTTTTAATTGATCCTCAAAAGCAGCTTCTATTCCAGATTTCCCAACTAAATCCGATGAAACATCATATCCCTTAAGTTCATAGGTTGATTTTTGCGTATCATTAATTGAGGATACATATCCTAAAACCGAAGATGCTAAATTATTATATGGATATGATCTTATTGGTGCCGAACTTACATTTATTCCAGGTAAATCATAATTCTTCTGCATGACTATTAACGCTGTATCTTTTTTGATATTTCCTGCAATAGTTACTGATTTATATCCTTTAAAACTTTGCATCTTTATTAAATCTTTTATGACCATAAATTTTCTAATGTCATTTAAAGAATATCCCTGCTTTATAATCTCATCAGTCAGTTCCTTATCGGTCATATTATCATATATCTTTTTCTTATCTTTTGATGATGCATAATCTGGATCGACAAGTCCAATTAACCCATACTCTCTTACTAAAGCATAAAATGAATCTTCTGGTGTGAGCTGTAAAAGCTTTTTATCAAGCTCGGCACTTTGTTCATCAGATAATTCTTCAACATCTTTTAAATCTTTATCCTTATTTTTTAATATATCATTTAGACCTCTATCTTTTTTAAATCTCAATTCTTCCACATTTTGTGATTCTTTATCACTCGTTTTATAATCAAAATATATATTATTATTATCATCAATCTTTAATGATAATGTATCTTGAATCTTCTCTCCGTTTTCGTCTAATATCTTGAAAAGCTCTTTCATTGTTGTATAAAACTGCTTTTCTGCATCATCTGTCTTTGTATATGTAAGAGTATATGTCTGTATATTAGTAGCTAAAGTGTTGCCTTTGTCATCATATATTTTTCCTCTTGGAGCTGTATCTGCTATAAATCTTGTTGATGTTACATCAGCTTTATCTTTATATTCTTCATAATTAAACACCTGAAGATATATCAGTCTAAAAATAATTATTGAAAATATAGATGCCATAATAATAGTTAAAACAGTATATCTTGAAGTTCTTTTTTTCTTTTTATTTGTTGGTTTATTTACTATCATTTAAACCTCCATCTTTGCTTTGAATACTCGTCATCATAAATTTTTATCACTAACTTATATACAAAAAACATTACTGCTCCATTATATATACCCATAAAAATACTTCTTGAAAGCTGTATTTTTATACCTAATAAATAAAATATAAAGGCTACTCCAATATACTTCAAAATTGTAATAAAAAAAATTGAAATCACAGGTATTAATCTCTTATGTTTTATTATTGCTGCTCCGATGAGACTCGCAAAAAAACATAACAATAAATTTAATAAAGAATTTACTCCAAATCCATTAAAAAAGAAAATATCTTGAAGCACTCCACTTACAACTCCTATAAATACTGACTTTTCTTTTCCTAGAACCAATGAATAAGCAATAGCAAATGTAAATAATAAACTAGGATAAGCACCATTTATCGAAAAAAATGGTACTAATGAATTATCTAATATAACTAACCCTATAGAAACTAAAATTATAATTAATTTTTCCATTTAAAACCCTCTAATTGTATTTAATTTCTTTTGTATCTTTTGGAGATACAATAAATAATTCCTGTAATTTATTAAAATCCACATATGGTTTTACTACTGCATTTTTCATTACTTTTACATTATCTTCTTCCACACTGATTACTTCTCCAATTCTAATATCCTTTGGATAAAGCATACCAACTCCAGACGTAGTTATAACATCTCCTTCTTTGACATCAGAATCCATTGGTAAATCATATACCTTTGCTAAATTTCCGTTTTGCTTATCTTTAAAACCTTTTATATATCCAGTAACATCATTGGTCCTTTGAACCATAACACCTACAGATATATTTTCATTAAGCAGCGATTGAACTATGCAAGTACTATCATCTACACTTGTCACTTGCCCTACTAAACCTTCAGCTCCTATAACAATCATACCTTTTTGAACATTATCATTTTTGCCTTTATCAACAATGTATCCGTCCAAGAAATTTCCACCACTATAGCCTTTAATATTACATGCTATGTAGTTGTAATTATTTCTTTCTTGCTCAAAATTTAAGACTTGCCTTAGTCTATCATTTTCTTCTTTTAAATTTGCATAAGAACTCAATTCATTTTCAAGCTCTGCATTCTGATCTGTCAGCTCTTTATTTTGAGCCTTTACTTCAGAGAAATTCAAGAAAAAATCTAAGGTTTCCTTAACTCTATTAGTTCCGCTATATAGAATACTTTGAACAGGATTTAAAGTACTACCGGCACCACTTTCAATAATACTCCTATTTTCCCTTTTAGCAGAATATACTATTAATCCTAAAAAGCTAACTGACAGCACTATAATAGTTACTGCCAGTTTATTTCTAAGAAGCTTCATCTACTAACCTCTTTGATCCCTACTAATTTTATCAAAATCTTCTAGTGCCTTCCCTGCTCCAAGTACTACGCAATCAAGAGGTGCCTCTGCAATATGTACAGGCATGTTCGTTTCTTTGTTTATTAATGTATCTAATCCTCTTAGATAAGCTCCACCACCTGCAAGCATTATTCCTTTTTCCATAATATCAGCTGCAAGTTCTGGAGGTGTTTTTTCTAATGTAGTCTTAATTGATTCTATGATAGCATATACAGGTTCTTTTAATGCTTCTCTAACTTGAGTTTCTGAAATTTCAACAATCTTAGGAAGACCTGTAATCATGTCTCTTCCCTTGATCTCCATAACCATTTCTTCATCTGAAGTTCTATACGCTGACCCAATCTCCATCTTAACTTGTTCAGCAGTTCTTTCTCCAACCATTAGGTTAAACTCTTTTTTGATATATGATATTATTGACTGATCTAATTCATCACCAGCTATTCTAAGTGATTTACTAGTTACGATACCACCTAAAGAAATAATTGCAACTTCTGTAGTACCTCCACCAATGTCAACTATCATACTTCCTGTAGGTTCACTTACTGGAAGTCCTGCTCCTATAGCTGCTGCCATAGGCTCTTCCATTAAAATAACATCTCTAGCTCCTGAAAGTTTTGTTGCTTCTTCAATAGCTCTCTTCTCCACTTCAGTAACTCCAGATGGATAACATACTATTATTCTTGGATTTTTAAAAGCATTCTTAGTTGATACTTTCTCTATTAAACTCTTCATCATTGTTTGAGCTGTATCAAAATCTGCTATTACACCATCTTTCAATGGTCTTATAGCTACAATATTTCCAGGGGTTCTACCTATCATAAGCTTCGCTTCTGATCCAACTGCTAATGTCTTTTTTGTCATGTTATTCATTGCAACAACAGATGGTTCTCTCAAAACTATTCCTTTACCTTTTACAAATACTAGGGTGTTTGCTGTACCTAAATCTATCCCCATATCTTTTCCTGATCCAAAAAATCCCATTCGTTTTTCCCCTTCCAATTTTTATATTAGTCCTCTTTCTTTAAGGCTAATAAACTTATTATTTCCTATTATAATGTGGTCTATTAATTGTATTCCTATAATATTTCCACATTCTTTAACTCTTAATGTAATATTTATATCTTCCTTACTAGGCGTTGGATCGCCTGACGGATGATTATGACATATAATTATAGAAGCACTGTTTTTATTTATTGCTTCCTTATATATCTCCCTTGGATGAACAACCGAAGTGTTTAAACTACCTTTAAAAATATCTTTGACTCCAATAATTGTATTCTTTGTACTTAACAATATAACCTTTAGAATTTCTTGATTTAGCTCATTCATTTCTCCCATTAGAAGATCTGCTAAATCTTTAGGCGTAGTTATTTTAATATCTCTTCTCATTGATTTTAATGTTTTAAATCTTTTAAAAAGTTCAGCAATTGCTAAAAGTTGAGAAGCCTTTCCCTCTTTTATGCCTTTTATGTTTATTATATCATTAAAACTTGCACTTAAAATACCATCTAGTCCTTCTAATTCTGACAAAAGTCTCCCACTAAGCTGAAGTACATTTTCTCCTTTAGTTCCTGTCCTAAGTATAATAGCTAGTAACTCCGAATTACTCAAGCTCTCTGCTCCGCAAGCTAATAATTTTTCTTTAGGTCTTTCATCTTGTGGCATATCCTTAATTTTAAGGTTATTTTTCATTGAAATATTACCTCCACATAATATGATACCCCTATTCCATAATAATTAATTATTGCACTTCTTCTAATATAGCTTTTAATTTGTTCAATGGAAGTCCAACAACATTATAATAACATCCCTTTATCTCCTTAACGAAGATTCCTCCAATACCTTGAATCCCATAAGCTCCTGCTTTATCTAAAGGCTCACCTGTTTTTATGTACTCTAATATTTCTTCATCACTTATTTTAGAGAAAACCACTTCTGTAGCTAGGCTTTCCTGCCTAATTACATTTGTAGCTGTATTCATGACAGCAACTCCCGAGTAAACCAAATGTTTCCTGCCTTGAAGAGACTTAAGCATACGGAAAGCATCTTCTTCATCCTTCGGCTTTCCAAGAATCTCGTTATCTAATGTTACTATAGTATCTGCTGATATTATTATTGCATCAGTACATAATTTCTTTCGAGCATTCATAGCTTTCCCGAGTGCTATCTCTTTAACATATTCATCTATAGACCCTTTAAAAAGAACTTTATCTTCATTAAAGTCGCTGACTATTATATCAAATTCTTTAATTAATCTACTTAAAAGTTCTACTCTTCTTTCTGAAGCAGAAGCTAATATCACTCTCATATATTCATTCACATCCTAAAACAAAGAAATCTACGCACATTAAGAAAATAACAGTTCACGATATTTCATATACCTTGTGTCAGACAGGAAGATATATTTGTTAATAGTTACAATAATCTATTAACAGCACTTGTCTATCCAGTATGTCGCAAAATAGTCATTCAATCTTGCTGGTCTGTTATTTTTCTAAGTGTGTATAATATACATCATTGACAAATAATACATATTATAGACATATTAATTTTTAGCTTGAAAATTACTTAATTTTAAAGGTACAAAAATAATACATTAGATAAACAATCTTAAAATTCCACTTATACATCACAATAAATTTTATTAGTGAAAAGTAACAAATTTTATTTTGCTTATCTATATCATCTTTATACCTTATAGTTTATCATTTAAGATGCTCTTAAACAAGTCTGTTATACTAACTTCTGACTTTTTTTATATAAATGTAATTTTGTTGTAATAATTATTAATCAAATTCTTAGTTTTTTATTAATTTGTATAATTCTTGAATATTTGTATTACTATTCGATTTATTTATTTCATCAGGTAAATTTTCTACATAATTTCCCAAATCATTTATTTTTTTAGAATTATTATCTCCATCCTTTATAATTTTATCCGTCCACGCTTTAAATTCTGTAGTTTTTATACTCTTAACTTCATTATCCTGAAGTTTATTTATAATTGTTAAAAATCCATTAACGATTTCCACTATTTTTTTATTTTCTGAGCTATCATAGGGAATATTTAAATTAATTTTAGTAACATCAATATTATTTGATTTAAATTCCTGCATTTTTTTAAGGCCATCATCTTCGTTATACATTCCTGCTAACACCCTGTACATTCCGTCATCTTCTACTATGAAAGGTTCACAATATTTAGCTAATGCAGTTAATGATTCTTTTGCATTTTCTTCTTTTGAGTAGTAGCCACATTGCAGCACTATAATCTTAGGAAGTTCATTTGAATAACCTGAATTGCTGCTGCTACTAATGTCATGCATTTCTTTTCCCCGAAAAATGACATTGCTGGCATATAGTCCGCCGCTTATTGATATTCCCACAATAACCACAACACTAAATAAAAATTTTACTTTACTTGATTTTTTATATTCATATCTTGTGTATCTCATAGTTCCACCCCCACTTAATCAGTTTATGCCCTTTAGGGTACCCTGTGGGCAATTTACAGTTAACAGTTTATGGAGAAAAGTCTTTCAGGCTTTTCAAAAATACATTTTTTAAATTATTAAGCATATGAGAGAAAGTAAAAATACAGTCAAAATTTTATATCTGTTTACTTTGGCTTCCACAGCAAATCACTATAGATTATGTTTAACTATTTTATTTCTTTAACTTTCTCTTCGAATTTTATCTTTAACCATTAACTGCTTTCTTATGATATATTTATTCTATGAGTTACACATATATGAATTATGTTAAATAAAAAAAGTGGCTAAGCCACTTTTCAATATACAATTTATGCTGAAAAGCCTTAGGCTTTTCTTAATCTAAATATAATTTTAGAAATTTTTATTAATGATTTCATCTTTAAATCATCATTCATCTATTATTAATTCTTAACTAAATATTCTTCTTGCCGTTGCATATCTATCGGCATAATATCCATCAGATAATGAACTTACCATTACAGGTTTTCCTGTTCTCGGCGCGTGTATAAATTCTCCATTTCCGATATAAATACCAACATGACTCATCGACCCTTCTGTATTAAAAAATACTAAATCTCCCGGCCTTAAATCACTACGTTTAACATTTTGACCTTCATTTACTTGACTGTACGTAGTACGTGATAAACCTACTCCAAATCTGTTATATACATATTGTGTTAATCCTGAGCAATCAAATGCATTTGGTCCAGCAGCTCCATAAACATATGGTTTTCCTAAAAACTTATATGCGTAGTTAACCACTTCGCTTCCCTTACTAATGGCCCCTCTTGAAACTTTATCTCCTTCATCTTGGGTTACTTTTGCATCTGATGGTGCCTTAATTACTTTAGTTGTCTTAAGTTCACTTGTCTTAAGGACAATCCCTTTGTTTGATGTCATAGTAATATCAGCTTTAGCATTTTGAGTGTTAATAAAGCAAACTCCTAAAAAAATAAAAGTTGCAATTATGCATCTTGTAAACATAGTTTTCTTATCTTTCATCTCTATTCCCTCTCCATTAACTAAGGCACAATCAAATAAATAACAAATCCATTTGCCAGCCTATTTTCCATCATCCTACGTCGGTAAATTGACCTAATAGACCCGCTATGAGGTCAATTTACCTCCTTGCCTGATGAAAA
>NZ_LZZL01000092.1:0-18499 GCF_002006495.1 Clostridium sp. BL-8 | reverse complement strand
GAAAATTTGTTAAATTAAGAGTTGATATGCATGAGGATACTAAATTTAAGATAATAGATAAAATGGAGCAGAGAGACCTTATTCATTATATTTGGATAAGGCTCATTGCTTTGGCTGGAAAGGTTAATTTAGGAGGCGAATTATTTTTGTCTAGGAATATTCCCTACACCCTAGAAACTTTGTCCATAGAATTTAATAGGGAAGTTTCACAGGTGGAGCTTGCCATAAAAACTTTTATAAAGCTAGAAATGGTTGAGCTTACTGAAGACAACATATACAGAGTTAAAAACTTTGCAAAACATCAAAATATTAAGATAGAGGAAAAAGTTAAAAGAGAAGATAAAATTGACTTAAACTCTAAAATTTCTGAGGATAAACCTTCAAACAATACAGCACAGAATGAAAAGCAATTAAAAGATAACTCTGAGGCAGCAGTTGATTTAAATGATAAGGTTATTCCGTTAAATAATAGCAATGCAGAAGAAAGCACGGAGGCTAAGGATAATCTAAATATGATAAATAATATTGGAAGTTCTAGTGGTAATAGTTTCATAAACCATGATGCTTCTAAGGATGCTATAACCGATAAGGTTTTGAATATGAATGATGGAAATAAAATTAATTGTATTGATAAAACTGTTAATAATTCTAAGACTTGTATGAAGGACATTCATGTAGGAAAACAGGAGTTCAATGTTTCAAAAACTAGAGAAAAAAATATAAATAAGGGTAAGCGGAAAAACAATATAGCCACAAATGAGATTAATAGTGTCGAAGATGATAATGAAGAAGTGATAGAATTACAGAGTGGTGAAATAACGTGTGGTAAAGGGGAACAGATTATAAGTAGCTTTAGTTTTTGATTTCTCGTGATGTAATTGTTAACTTATGAAAATTGTGGTATAATAGCTGTTGGATTTTTGTATTGAAAAATAATTAATTATATTGTAAATTTATATAAGTGCATGCTTAAAAATCATACTATATATTGTAATAGTGATTCTACAATAATAAAATTAAGAAATCCTATAAGAATTTTAATTGTGATTTCTAAATAGTATAATGTTAAGTGTTAATTGTAACTTGTAGGTTTATATTATGAATTATTTCTTAAAATAGAGTAAGGAGGAAAACACATGTCAGGACACTCAAAATGGCATAACATTCAAGCAAAAAAAGGCAAGACAGATGCAAAAAGAGGTAAGATTTTTACTAAGATAGGTAAAGAAATTGTGATGGCTGTTAAGAATGGTGGAGCTAATCAAGATACAAATGCAAAATTAAGAGATGTAGTTGCAAAAGCGAAGGCAGCAAACATGCCTAATGATACTATTTCAAAAGCAATTAAAAAAGCATCTGGTGAATTATCATCAGTTAATTATGAAAATATAGTTTATGAAGGTTATGGCCCTAACGGAGTAGCTGTAATAGTAGAAACTCTTACTGATAATAAAAATAGATCTGCTGGAAATGTAAGAAGTGCATTTACAAAAGGCGGCGGAAATATGGGAACAACAGGATGTGTATCTTTCATGTTCCAAGAAAAGGGAGAAATCATCATTGAAAAAGGTGATAAAGATGAAGAAGAAATGATGATGATGGCTTTAGATGCAGGAGCAGAAGATTTTTCAGCTGATGAAGATGAAGTGTTTGTAGTAACAACTGCACCAGAAGATTTCGGAACGGTGAGAGAAGCATTAGAAGCACAAGGTGTTGAATTCTTAGAAGCTTCAGTTAAGATGATTCCAGATACATACACAGCAATAGATGAAGCTGATGCTAAGAAATTCCAAAAGATGTTAGACTTACTTGATGATGATGACGATGTTCAAGATGTTTATCATAATGCTGAATTCCCTGAAGGATGGGATGAATAAAGGGATCACAAGCTGGTATTACTAACTCTGAATAAATCGAAATTTTAATTCTAAAATTGAAATAATTAAGATATACACCCATTATGGTTTTTGTTAATGGTGTATGTTATATTAAACACTTTCTGCTATTAACAGGGGGTGTTTTTTTGTTATTAGAAAATTTATTGAAAGAATTTATCCTTGAACTAGAGATACAGAATTATTCTAAAAGAACTTTAAAAAGTTATAAAAATAATAATTTATCCGCTATATAAAATAATAAATCATAATTGTTATGAGAATATAACCTGCTTATGGTTGCAGGTTATATTTGAAAGTATTTCTAATAAAGATTTTGATAGGTTTTTTTCCTGCATTCTTATTGTAATATATAAGTATAAATAAAGAATTAAGAAACTGAGGTAAAAGTGAAGCAAATTAAAAAGGATAACTTGCATAAAGGGTAACAAGCTATCCTATAAACTGTTTGAGATATTTATTTAAGGGGTAAATAAATAATGAAAATTTAAATTATTATCATGATTTTATTATATGAGGCTATTGTGACAGTATTATGACAAGCTGATTAACTCAATATAAACTTTGTATTAAATAAAAGTAAACTCATTAAGGCTGAAGAGCTATAAATGTTCCTTGGTCTTATTTTTTAATCTAGAAGAACCAAATGCTGTCTGGTGCTCAGATATTACTTATATCTGGACTTATGAAGGTTTTGTGTATCTAACAAGCATTATGGATCTGTATTCAAGAAAAATAATATCATGGGTGATGGGTGAGGTTTTTGCAATATCGTGAGTTTTTTCGCTGTGATGGAGTTAAATTAAGATATATATTACTAAATAACTAAATTTGTATTTTTGTTCCATAAATTATATGTTTAATGCAATAGATATTTTAAATAAGTAAATGATATGGTAACGTATACTTGAAGATGATCATCTTTTAGACAATTCTTTTTTGAACACGTTAACAATGCACACACTCATCTAATATTAATATTATCTTGCTTAAAAATCAAAAAATATAATAGTTCAATATGAGGAGGATATTTAGTTATGAAAAAGATTAAGAGTTTATGTTTAATTGCAGCGCTAGGAATTATGGTTACAGGAGGAAGTTTATTGCAAGGTGTACCAGCTTATGCATCTACAACTTACACAGTTAGTTCATCAGGAACATCCCTATCAACGGCTATATCTAAAGCTAAATCTGGAGATACTATTCTTATTTCAGGCACAGTAACCTCAGACACAGTAAAAATACCTGCGGGTGTAACAATAAAAGGAAAAACTGGAAAGAGTACAGATAAAGTGAATTTTTCTTCAACTTCTGGAAGTTCTGGAAAAGGGTTTGTAATTAATACTAATGGATCAACTATTGAAGACTTGGATATTTATGGAGCAGCAGATAATGGCATTTATATGGAAGGCTCCAATAATAAACTCACAAACTTAAATGTTCATAATAATAGTGATGCGGGAGTTCAATTATCAAATGGAGCTGCTAATAATACTTTGACTAATGTTTATTCGTATAGCAATGCAGATGCAACTGGAGAAAATGCAGATGGATTTGCAATTAAATTACACTCAGGGATAGGAAATAAATTATATAGTTGTACATCTGAAGGAAATTCTGATGATGGATATGATTTATATGCAGCTCATGGTGCAGTATATTTTGAAAACTGTAAAGCAATAAATAATGGTTCTGCTAAAACATCAAGTGGAAAAACAGTAAAAGGTGATGGCAATGGATTTAAACTTGGAGGTGTAGATAATAAAACTTCAGGTGTTGCAGCACATTTAGATCCATTAGAACATACACTTGTTAATTGTACAGCAACTGGAAATACAGGAAGTGGATTTGACAGAAACAACCAAAATGGTACTCTTCATTTGACAGGTTGTATTGGAAGCAGTAATGGTAAATACAACTATAACTTGCCAGCTTCAGGTACACCATCAGCTTTAGGATACAAAGTTACATTTAATAAAGCAATATTAAAGAGTTGTACATCTTCAAATGGTTCAAATGATGTTTCAGGTGCAACATTGACAAGTTGTACAGGATTTTAACATTAGTTATATAAATTTCAATGATAAATTGCTATTACATCTAAATATATAACTAAAGACTTATAATTTAAATTAGCAATATGATAATAAAATTTATATAAAAAGAGAAATACAGACATAATAATACTAATGGATATTCCCAAGTCTATTAGAAAACATCTATATTCTAAAAATAAGAGTAGTAGAGAGAAATCTCTATTACTCCTATTTTTTTCTTTTTAATGTGTAAGTTTTAACTACATATATAATGTGGGAATTTTTCAATCTTATGGAAGTATATAAAATAACCACTGTAAAATTGGTAAAAAAAATATATTGTCTTATTAAGATATACATAACGTAAATAAAGGATAAAATATTAATTTACATTAAGGTATATATTATAATAAGGTAATAGCAGAAATTGTTATAAACTTAGTCATATAGTCATTTTACAATTAAAATCTGACGATGTTCAAGATGTTTATTTTTTAAACAATGGAAAAGATACAGTAAAAGTAGTACCTTCAGCTTTAGAACTTGTAACATTAATTTTCCCCTTATGGGATTCTACAATGTTTTTTGCAATAGAAAGTCCTAAGCCATAACCATCTTTTTTTCTAACCCTAGACTCATCAACACGGTAAAAACGCTCGAAAAGGTTTTGAATATTAGCTTTAGGAATAGGCTCGCCAGTATTATTAACTGATAGGTACACTTTATCTTGAGTTTGGCGCAAGTTTACATTAATATTACCTTTTTCATTAACGTATTTTATTGCATTATCAATAAGAATGAAGACAAGTTGTTTTAGTCTATTATTATCCCCATTTATAAAAATATTTGAAGGTATTTCATTGTTTATTATTTTATTTTCCTCAAAGGCAATTGATTCAAACGGTAACACACAATTCCATACAATATCACTAAAATCAACTTTGCAAAGATCAATTTCATTTTTACTGGAATCTGTTTTAGCTAGAAAAAGTAAATTGTTTACTAAAGTTGTCATTCTTTCGCCTTCAGTTCTTATGTAATTTATCCATTTTATTTGATTACTTATTGCATCTTCTTTATGAGACAATATAATATCAATGTTTGCCAAAATAACAGTAAGTGGCGTTTTTAGCTCATGTGAAGCATCTGCTACAAATTGTCGCTGTTGTTCCCATGATTTTTTTATAGGTTTGATTGCCCAGTTAGCTAAATATAAACTGACTAAGAAAAATGCTGCTAGGCTTCCAAGTCCAACTAAAATAAAAGTTTTTAGAAGTGATTTTAATGTATTTATTTCTAAATTTCTATCAGTAAATGCAATCTTTGTACCTTTTTCATTAGCATGTTTTAAAAATCTAAAACTATTATTTTGTATTAATCCAGTTGTATTGCTATCAGCTAGAGCAGAATTTACTAGTGTCATTAATGTGTCCATATCTTCTTCATCCATATTATTATAAAATACATTAGTTATATTATTATTCTTATCCAATTGAACAGCAAAAGAAAGAATTTGAGGAGGTGGTGGAGAATAGTTATTTGGATCATCTATATTAATTTGATTTTTATGTATTTCATTTTCCTGTTCAATAGTTTTTTGCAGCATATCATTACTTTCTCGGACAAGTCTATTACTAGTAGAAATATAAACAGCACCAAAAGTAAGAGATAGTATAATAAATATGAGAATCATATTAATAAAAACAAATTTTTTTTTCAACTTTTTAATCATTTTATCTTCTCCCCTAGATGATATCCAATCTTTCTAACTGTTTCTATTGAGACTCTAGAATCCAAAAAGAAAAGTTTTTTTCTTAAAAAAGATATATAGACTTCTACATTGTTATCTTCAGCGTTAGAATCTGATCCCCAAACCTTTAGAAGTAGATCTTCCTTAGTAATAATATTATTAGGATTAGACATTAATAATCTTAGGATTTCAAATTCCTTTAAGCCTAACCTCACAGATTTAGCACCACAAAAAAGTGTATTGGTAGATTGATTTAACACTAAATCTCCAAAGTTTAGTTCGTTTGATATTATTGCCCCTTGTCTTCTAGATAAAGCTCTAACTCTTGCAAGTAATTCTTCAGTAGAAAAAGGTTTGGTTAAATAATCGTCAGCACCACAGTCAAGACCAGTTATTTTGTCAATAACTTCATCTCTTGCAGTTAATAATATCACTGGTGTTTTTTCTTTATTTGCACGCATTTTACGCACTATATCAAAGCCGTTCATTTTGGGAAGCATAACATCTAATATAATCACATCATAAATACCACTCATAGCATAGTCATATCCTGTTTCGCCATCATTAATAATATCAACAAGATATTTATTTTCAATCATAATTTGTCCTAAAGTTTCAGCTAATCTTAATTCATCATCAACTATTAGAATTCTCATATTTTGTTACCTCTTTTCCTTAACAATTATAAGTGTAATATCAGTTTATCATAGTTTTCTTAAATTAATCTGAAATTTTTATTTAAGACTAATTTAAGGTTTAAGGACTACTATGTATACATAAGCAGAACACAAAAGGATGAAGTTTATTAATAATATTAATTTCCATAAAGAATGTAATTATTAATAATTAGGATAAAAATTAGAATGAAAGAAGGATGTAAAATGATAAGAAAAAAGTATAATAAAATCATAGCAGTATTAATCGCCACTCTTTTAATTGGAAGTACAGTTGCTGGGTGCGCAAATAAATCAAGCGGCAATTCAAATACAGAAAATTCAGCAGAACAAATCAAAGATTCTACAATATTGGGAAGAGTTAAAGCTATAGATGGAAGCAAAGTAACCATATCGCTAGGAAAAGAATCTACTAAAGATAATACAGAAACAGGAGGAAGTACTCAAAAAGCGCCTGATGAAGGACAAACACCATCTCAAGGGGGAGGAACATCAAATAATATTCCAACATCAGTTCAAGGAAGCCAAATAGACCAAAATCAAGCTTCGGATAATAGCTCAGGAGCGTTATCTGGGAATAACCAGGCACCACCAGCACCACCTCAAGGCGGAGGAGCTCCTGATGGACAACAACCACAAGGAGGTGATGGCCCAGGAATGGGAAATAGTAATACGACAACATTTGAGTTAAGTGGAGAAGAAAAGACAATAGATATTTCTAATGAAGATGTAATTACCGTTACAAAAGGAAGTAAAACTATATCAGGTACATTAGCTGATATAACTATAGGAGAAATTTTAAGTGTAACTTATGATAGCACTGGAAATATTTCAGGTATTACTGTGGAGTCTAATAATACGACTTATACAGGAGGCTCACAGACTGGAAGTATTACTTTAACTGGAGCATATTCAGTAAATGGTGAAACAAAAACGTCGAAAGACGAGAAAATTAATGCAGCTGAAGCAAATCAAAATACGATTTTAGTAAGTAATGGCGGTAATTTAACAGTTTCTGGAGCAACTATTACAAAGTCAGGAGATACGACCTCAGAAGACGAATCTAATTTCTATGGTGTTAACGCTGGTGTGGCAGCAGCAGGAGCTAGTAATATTACAATAAGTGATAGTACAGTTAATACTAATTCAGAAGGTTCAAATGGAATCTTTTCAACAGGTGATGCATCAGTAATAAATGTTTCAAATGTAACTATTAATACAGCTAAAAATTCTTCAAGAGGCTTAGATGCAACTTATAATGGTACTATAATTGCTAAAAATGTAAATATCTCAACTCAAGGGGCACACTGTGCAGCACTTGCTACAGATAGAGGAGAAGGAACGATTCAAGTAACAGGTGGAACTATGAATACAGCAGGTGAAGGTTCTCCAGCAATATATTCTACAGGCAACATTTTAGTGAAAGGCGCAACACTTAAGGCTACAGGTTCAGAAGCTGCTTGCATAGAAGGTAAGAATTCTATTACTTTATACGATTCTAATATTTCAGGTGAAAAGAGTAATGGTGTTATGCTTTATCAAAGTATGTCGGGTGACTCTGGAGTTGGTACAGGTTATTTTAACATGACAGGAGGAAGTCTTTCATCAGCCGAAGGAGCAATGTTCTTTATCACAAATACTGATGCAGAAATTAACTTGAAAGGAGTTACATTAAAGAACAGTACAGGAGTCTTATTAAATTCAGCAGCAACATCAAGATGGGGAACTCAAGGTTCAAATGGAGGGAATGTTACATTAAACGCAGATAACCAAACTCTTGAAGGAGCGATTACCTGTGATAATATAAGTACAGAAATTTTAAATTTAACAAACAATTCTTCATTAACAAGTACAATTAATGAAGATAATAAAGCAAAATCTATTACATTATCTTTAGATAAAGATTCTACATGGACAGTAACAGGAACATCTTATATAACAACATTAACAGATGAAAATACAGAGTTATCTAATATTAAAGATAATGGAAATACGATTTATTATGATTCATCCAATAACGCAAATAGTTGGTTGAATGGAAAAACTATAACTTTAAGTGGAGGCGGAACATTAAAGCCTATCAAATAAAAATTTTTTAATTTTATAAATATTTGTAATACGTAGTACACTTTTCTAAAGTTCTTTAAGTCAAAAAATCATATTATGAGCTTCATGTGCTGCCTTAGACTATTAAAATATAGGCAAAATAATTGTTTAAAATAGAAAAGGATAGACTGCTATGGTGTAACAGAATATCCTGAATACTGTATTATGTTTAGTTAAGGGAAAAATAGCGATAAAAAATTAAATCATTATCATAAGTCTATTATATAAGCTTATTATTATAAAATTATGATAAATTGGTTAATTTAATATAAAATTCATATTAAATAAAATTAAAGTCATTAAGGCTAGAGAGCAATGAAAACTCTGCATTATGACAAAGGAAAAATATAATATTTAAGTTTGTTAATAGATGATTAGCAAAAAAGTATATATGTGAAAAAAATGACGGATAATGAACTTAAACAATATAATTATATATTTATACTGAAATTTAAACAGTTATGGTATAATATAGTTGATATAAAATCAAAAGGAAGTGCATGGTAATGAAATTAAAAACAATAGCATTAACAATAGCTTGTACTAGTATGCTCATAGCGTTGCCAGTTAGTACAAGTGCTGCGTGTAGACAAGATAATGATGTATGGCAACAAGTTGGACAAGAATTACATAATCCTAATACAAATCTTAATGATTACAAATTCAACTCCAATGATGGAAATGTATATGGAAATTTGACTATAATTAATATAAATGATACTACTGGTTCAGCAGTAAGCATATCTTTTAACAATACAACGGCATCGGCAGTAACCATTCCTATAGATGTAACTACAGATTCAGCAATTAGTCTGCCGCTTGATACTACTACAGCTCCAGAAGTGGATTTCACACTTGATAATATTCCTAATTTTGATTATATTGCAAATCAATATAATGAAGAAGAAAATAAAATTGATGATATGATGCAAGATATTAATAACAAAGTTAATAAACAATTTGATGAAATGCAAAAACAAGAAGAGAGAATTTTAAAGTTTATGTATAGATAAAGATATTTAAGGCTTAGAAAAATATTTCTAGGTCTTTTTTCTTTCAGAATTATTGTTTTTTTTACCTTTTAATGATAATATGGACATATAAATACATAAATTTACATAATCATATACGGATTGGGAACTGTGAGGAATTCTCTCTATTTGGGCATCTGGAGGATTCTCAGTTAATGATGCAACCCACCAATCAAAACTAATTACAAACAGAAATTAATTAGTTTTGATTGTTTTTTTTTCTTATAACTTGACAATTAGCACGGCTTAACAGGATAATATAAGTTATTGTTCATGGATATTCCTTTTGTACGGAGGCTTTTATAAATTAATTATATGAAATGATAAAAAATAAATAAATAGAGTGTAGAATTTGCAAAATTATTATGTGAGGGAGAGAATATGGTATGAATATAAACAATGAAATTATAAAGGCGATAAAGAATAGTTTATCAAAAAACTTAGAGTTTGAATTTATTGCTAAGTTAGAAGATTTAACATTATCTGATATTGAAAAGATATCTAATGTAAATAATAAATATAATTTGACATATCAAATAATAGATAATATCTATATAAAGATTTATTACTCTCTTCAATCGATATGTTAAAATGAGGTGCAAATATGGAGTACACAATTAAAATTACACTAAGAAAGACAGAGAAAAATGGAGAGGATAATAGCAAGGATAGTAAGGATACTAATAAAAAATAGAATAAGTTTGTAGTAAGCATATCTTTTGACAATACAATGGCATCGGCTGTAACAAGTCTTATAGATGTAACTACAAATTCAATAATTAGTCTGCCACTTGATGCTGCTACATAAAAAAGAAATGACTTAAATTTAGGGAAATAAGTCATTTCTATTCCATATTATTTATCATAAAATAAAAAATATGTTAAAAGAATTACAATGTTATTATATAAAGAAATTGTTACAGTATTGTGTCAACATAATTAATTTACAGACATTTTATTGAATATTTCAAGGAAAATAATTAAAACAAGCCTTTCAGCATATCTATAAACTGGATCAGATGATGTGCTAGGATCAATGAAAAATTTAAGATGAGATAAAGCTTCATAAGGTAAAGGAGACGTGAATTAAAAATGTGTTTCATTGATATTGTCATATCAATACTTCAAAGTATGTTATTTGTTTTTGTAATAAGTTATTGTTTAAACATTAATAAATTATTAGATATTAAGAAAGTTATGTGTATAATCATGCTTACAGTTAATGGATTTGCTATTCCATATGTATTTGGAAATACTTCTATTTGCATATTTGTTACACATATAGTATCTATAGCTATAATATCGCTATTATTTAAAAATGAGTACAGTAAAGCTATTATTGGATACAGCTTAATATATTCAATACTGGCTGTATGGTTATTTGTATTTGGTAATTTAGTATATGGAATATTTAATACAAATGATTTGTTTAATGAATATATTACTATAATAAATATAATTCTTCTCTATATATCACAATTAGTTCTAATGATTTTGTGTTTGAAATTTATAAATAATATCAAGCAGATATATGAGATTTTATCGCACGAAAATATATCGATTAGTTATGGAATTATATTAGGCTTTCTTCCAGATTTTCTAATTTCTTTACATTTGATTTCTTACGATAAAGATAATGCAATATTGAGCGATGGTGTATTTGCAGCTTTATTTATTTTTTTGGGATTTATTATCGTAATCTTTGGTAAAACAGCATTAAAAGCTAAAGAGATATCTGGACTAAATAGAATTTTATCAAGCAAAAATAAAGAATTAAAGAGTATTAAAAACAGCTATGGCTTACAAATGGTCTCGTTATATGAGTTAGTAGATATGGAGAAATATAAAGGGGCAGCTTGGCTTTTGAAAAGTATTATAAATCAGAATAATCCAAATGGGACTGATGAAAGCTTAGAGCAAGCTTCTTTGCTTTCACTTGCAACTAAACATGCTGTAGGAGAAGGCATGAATGTTATAGTTGAAGACAGTGCAAATTTCAAATTGGTTACAATAGATGAAATGGAATTGTATAGAATAATAATTAACATTACTAATAATGCAATAAGAGCAATGAAGAAGGGTGGTACTTTAGTAGCAAAATCATTTCAAGATTTAAGTAATATAGTAATAACAATAGAAAACGATGGTGAAAAGATTCCGGAAGAAATTATTTATGAAATTTTTAGTTCTGGTTTTACTACTAAGATTAATAATGGCGAAAATCACGGGTATGGGTTATGCATAACAAAAGAATTAATTGAAAAGCACGGTGGTAAGATATCAGTTGAGAGCGATGATAACATAACTAAATTTACAATTAAGTTACCATTTAAGGAAGAGGTATAATTTTAATGTTTTCTTATTGAGTCAAGAGTATAGAGATATATTCTTGTCTTATTGTTTTGCAAAAGCACTTGAATCATTAGTTATTTGACATATTAGTCTACTATGTACAAATGTTGATAGTGTTAGCAATATTAATATATTAAAAAAGAAAAAAATATCATATTAACGTAGGTAATTCAATACAGGCAGTATTAAACGACAATATAGTAGAATAAAATGCTGTTGGTGTAAAAATTAGATTTCTATGCCTAAAAATGTCCTTTAATGAAAATTATATGGAATTATAGATGCAATTATGTATAATTGTACCTATACTAGTTTTAATAGTAATTTTCAGTATTGGATGTTTTTTACATAAAATAAACGTTAGGAGAGTATATGAAAAATAAAAGTTCAATTATATCTACAGCTAATATTACTGTTGGCATATCACTACAAATATTGAGTTTACTTATATTATTTCTTTTTGCATATGGATTGGATTCAAAGTTTGAACATCCATTTGTTTGGCTTTTTTTAGGTACAGTATTTATATTAATAACTTTATATAGTATAAAGAAATTTCCTTTTACTATAGAACTGGGGAGTAAACAAAATATTAAGATTATTAAATTAAGAAATCCATTTATAATGTATTTTATTTTGGCATTTTTCCCTAAAAACATTGCACAAATAAGCACTTTTACTGGTACATATAAGTATTTTTATAAAGATGATAAAGTATGTATTGTGCAAATTAACAATCCAAAGTCAATTGACTGCTTAAAAGATTTATTAATACTATTTTTAACATTGATAGTTTTAATAGCATTGTACACAGTCCTTTCTAATTTAGACATTGTAAAATATGGATTAGCAATTATAATTTCTTTTGTTTATACAAGTATATTTATAGAAAAATTAGCGATTAGATGGTGCTATTTTAAGTTTTCTTTCGAATATAAAGAAGGAATTAATATAACTCCATTAATAATAAATAAATCTCAATTAGCAACTACAGCATTTAAGAAAGTGCTTCTTAGTCCTAATGTATTAAACTATAGTGATTCTATTATTAGTTATGTAATACAACATGAAAAAGGCCACATAAAATCTTTTGATAATATTAAGGGGTTTTTAGAAGATTTATGTACTTATTCATTTGCGTTAATTTATTGTTACATACAAATTACGAATCCCAATGTTGCATCATTAGTTTTTATACCTATAATAGTAATTTTATTTATGCATCCTTTGTTAGTTACTTATATAGAATTGAAAGCTGATGAATATGCAGCCAAGCAATTGGGAATAGATTTTTGCATTAATTCATTAAACCAATTAAATTTTAAGATTAAAGATAATCAATTGATAGAGGAATTCTCTTTTTTAGGTGTTTTATTAAGAACATTTGGAATTCTTAAAGGTAATATATCAATTCAAAACAGAATTAAACATTTAAAATCAATTAGCAAACAATAATAATATTGTTTATTTCAAAGCTATTAATAAATTTTATATATATACTTATTTATTAATAAGATTAAATTAACATGGAGGGCATTATATGAAAAAATCTATGAAATTTGTAGCTGTGGGACTAACAATTGCTTCATCTTTAGCAACAGTTAGTACAGCTTCAGCTGCTGTAAAAAATCCACTAGAAAAAAATCAGGTAAAGGCAACTAGAGTATCGAATTATGAGGTTAGATACTCAGCTGGTTCTAAAGAAATTGATGTAAAGGAAAATTCATCAAAGAAAGGGGAGTATACTGTAAGTGAAGGAAAAAATTCTGATGTAAAAGAAACAATGAAGTTAACCGTAGTTCCAAAAACTAAAGATGGAGTTAGCGGTTATGATGTTACAATTGTTGATTTAGCAAGTAATCAAACTATTTTACAATCATTTTCTGAAGAAGATGTTTTTAAAATAAAGGATTCAACTCTTGATAAAAATATTACAACACCAGATGCTATTGTTTATGCAGTTGTAACTGGTAATTATGGTGGTCTTACTGGTGCAGCTACTGCGATACTAACTAAAATGGAATCTTTAGGCTGGTTTAGTGTAATTAGTGAACTTTATGCCGAAGGTGAAAGTGTATTTGCAATTGCTTCATTGATAGTTTCTTCTCTTCCAGAATTAGGAATAGCCATTGGAATTGGTACTGCTCTATAGAAAGCACATGCTTAAATATACTTTCTATAGAACATAAATAAATTTCACTCTATGTTGATGTGTTCTAATTTTAACATAGGGTGAGAATACTAAAGTATTCACTTTAGTATTCTACTATTTTTATAAGAAATATGCAAATGAAATACGATAGGAGAGATATATTTTGGGTAAAAAAAGACTACGTTCAACAATTATAAATGTAATAATTATTTTTGCCCTTATTTGTGGTATGTACATTGGATTTATTACAAACAGAGATAATTCTTCTAATCAACTAAATATTTTCTCAGTGATACAAATTTTTGATAATTATAGTGCGCAATTAAATGGAAGTTTTATTGTTAGTTTTTTCAGTATTTTAATACATAATTATATCTTAGATATTTTTTATAGTATTATATCGTGTTTAACACTTGGAGTTACAGGAATAATAAATTCATTTTTAAACGGTAACACATTTGGATATGTACTGCAATTAAATCATAATATTTATAATGTTTTTTTTGTATCGTTAGAAGCTATAAGCATGGCTATTCTCACATCTTGTGGTGCAAACATTGGTTGGACATTAATTATAAAGAATAAATCAATAGAATTAAAAAAAATTAAACAAGCATTATTAATTGTTTTTATATTATTAGCAATTGCAGCTCTAATAGAAACATTTACTATAAAGGAGATTCTAAAATGAGACAAAAAATATTTTTTTTATTTATATTAATTTTCGTTTTTGGTGGTTTATCATATTCTAAAGCAATTAGCGGTACTGTATCATTAGGAAATATATTAATTGGTTCTTTAATTATTTTTCAACTATTATTGGTATACTGGATTCTTTCTAGTACCACTTTATTTGTTTTTACAAGTATTGCTCTTAGAAATGATTCAAATACATGGAAAACTAGGTTAAAAAGAATAATAAATTCTATATTATTATCATATTCTCCTTTAATTATTTTGTTTATTTTGTTAGATTTTGTTCAATATTTTAATATTTATACACTTGACATAGATAAATTTATTAGATTAACTACATTTGTATTAAAGGGGATTACACCTATAGTTTTATTTATAACATTTTGGAAATTATATAAAATTGAGTTTTTTAAATCTTGTTTAGTTATTTCATCATACTACATAGTGTTGACAGTATTAACTAAAATACCTTCATTCATATAAGAAAATTTGCATACGTGAAAGATAATACAATATGGGAAAATTTCAATTTAATATTACCAATATACACTTAATTAACAGAACAGATAGAAATTAAGATTATTAATAGAACGTGTATATTAGATAACTAGTTTCCATTAATAAGAAAATTATGTAAGAAACAGCAGTTCAAAAAGGTATATCAAAATATATACCCAAAATTTAAAAACACAATAAATATTAAACGATAATATTTATTAATAAGTATTGATTATGTATTGATTGTATGTTAAAATTATAGTAATCTAATATTAATATATATTCCTAAGTAAAGTTAGTAAACAAACTTTATTCAAACATTCCAAGGATAAGAGTAATAGTCAGTAGAGATATTGTTTATTACTCTTATTTTTGCGTCTATAGATTTAATTGTGGAATTTAGCTTGAAATTTTATTTGGTGATAATTCATAGCGTTACGCAAAAACAAAGGATAACTTGATAAGGGGGAACAAGCTATCCTGAAAACTGATTTATATATTATATTTCATATAAAAACAATTTGTATAAATTGTTTATGATATTATTATAAATGGTATTTGTTACAATATTGTGTCTAAAATATTAATTTAATATAAAAAATATTTCAAGAAAAGAAATAGTTATATTTAATGTATTATATAAATTAACTTAAAACTTTATATATGCTATTTACATATAACTATGAGACTATGAATACTGTATTAATACGACTACGCGCTTCATCGTTAAGTAGTTGAATTCTTGCCTGATTTGAAACTTAGCCAGTTTGAGTTTCAAGATCAAAGAGAATAATTTCATTGAGTAAAATAATGGATATTGACAATTTTAGTGAAAATATTATATGTTGTATATAGTAAAATATACAAAAATTGTTTTATGCTATATTAAGGAGGAATAATATGTCAAGGATAGACACGCTAATTAATGATATGGATATAAGTAATGTATCAGATATACATATTACATCAGGATTACGACCGATGGTAAGGATAGATGGAAATTTAGTGAATGTTTTTGAAAGCAGTATTCCCCATGAGGCTGTGGAAGAATGCATTAGAGAGTTAATACCAGAAAGTTTCAATTATTTCTTAGAAAATGGGGAAATAGACTTTAAGTATAATAGAAAAGGCATTGGTAATTTCAGAGTAAATGCTTATAAGTGCAGGGAAGGATATTCTATATGTCTTAGAGTAATTAAAGAGACTATACCCAAACTAAAGGATTTAACAATGGCTCCTGCTCTTAAAAAATTCACGGAATTAAGTGATGGTTTAGTATTAGTTACTGGACCGACAGGGTCAGGGAAAAGTACTACTCTTGCAGCAATGGTTAACGAAATAAATATGAGTAAAGAAAAACATATAATAACTTTAGAAGAACCAATTGAATATATATATGAGAACAATAGATCTATGGTAAACCAAAGAGAAATTGGGCAGGACACTAAGAGTTATGCCGATGGATTAAGAGCAGCGCTTAGACAAGATCCAGATGTTATATTAGTTGGAGAAATGAGAGACCCAGAAACAATAGAAATAGCTTTAAGGGCAGCCCAAACTGGTCATTTAGTTTTTTCAACTTTACATAACATGGGTGCAGCAAACAGCATATATAGAATTATAAACTCTTTTGAAGCTGGACATCAAAATGAAGTGAAGATTCAGTTATCGTCGCTATTAAAGGGAGTTGTTTCTCAAATTTTATTACCTAATGCATCGGGAGTGGGTAGAGTTGCAGCAATGGAAGTAATGGTGTGTACCCCTAGCATAAGAAATTTAATTAGAGAAGGAAACTATGAACAAATAAATAGCTTTATTCAAATGGGTTCTAAGTTTGGAATGCAGACAATAGAGATGGATTTAAGAAGGCTTGTAAATGACAATTTTATATCCAGACAAGAATATGAAAAGTGGGTACAAAATGATAGGTAGGAGACAATATATAAGTTTGAGTTAAAATTTAGTAAAAGTTTATAAAAATTATGGAATGATTAGATATAATATGGTAATATGTAAATAAATTATACTTTATATATAATTATAAAATATAATTTATAAGAAATTGCTATAATATTGGTAAAAATATATAAAATTAAATAATTATTGAAATTTATAAATATTATTATTTATAAGAAATCAATATGGAAACAATGATTCATATATTTATTTTGGGCACTTTATATATGATGAGTTAGTAGTGCAACCGGCCTTTGTTTTTTATTAAGGTCGGTATTTTTTTTGCGCAAAAGTTAGAGTAAACATTTAAAGAGATATTATTTATTGATAAATAATATTTAAATCTAACGCAAATATAAAAATATTGAAAAAATGTATTTTAAAGTATAAAATATAAATATGAAAATATTACATAATATTTTAAAAAATGGTAAAAAGGAGAGGTGATAGATTGGAAAATGTCTTCATAGCTGTTTTAGGATTGGTTATAGGAAGTTTTTTGAATGTATGTATTTATAGAATCCCGATGGAACAATCAATAGCGTTTCCACCGTCACATTGTACAAACTGTAATCACAAATTAATGTCTTTAGATTTGATTCCGGTAATCAGCTATCTTTTTCTTGGAGGAAAGTGTAGATACTGCAAGGAGAAAATATCAGTAAGATATCCTCTTATAGAAATTTTTAATGCGGTATTATATTTACTAATATATTTTAAATTTGGATTAACCTTAATTACATTAAAGTATTGCATATTAGCATCAATTCTAATTGTTGTTGGAATGATAGATTATGATACTCAATTTGTTTATACAAGCACCACACTTTTTGGCGGTATTATAGCGTGTATATTTATAATAATTCAAGCTGTTGTTTATAAAAATGGAATTGTTGACTTGATTTTAGGTGGAGCAATAGGTTTTGGCATCATAGGTCTAATAGTATTTTTAACTAAAGGAATGGGTGAAGGTGATATTGAAATAGCAGCTATTTGTGGATCATTCCTAGGCGTTAAAGGGATTTTAATTGGATTATTTTTAGCAATAATAATAGGTGGATTTATAGGAATCGTTATATTATGCCTAAAATTAAAAAAAGCAAAGGAAAAGATAGCGTTTGGGCCATTTATAGCAGTTGGAAGTTTGATTTCTATGCTGTGGGGGGTTGAAATATTTAAAAGTTATTGGAGTTTATTTACGTAAAATATAACATAATATTCACTTTCTTAACACTTACATGATTGAAAAATATTAGAAAAAAATTTAAGTTATAAACATTAGGCACAATCAAATAAATAACAAGTCCATTTGCCAGCCTATTTTCCATTAGAGGAAGCTCGACTCGCTACGCT
>NZ_LZZL01000091.1:0-19633 GCF_002006495.1 Clostridium sp. BL-8 | reverse complement strand
TTATTAAAGCAAAACCTAAGACTATAGAAGAACTCAATGAGGTAAATGGATTTGGAAAAGTAAAATGCGAAAAGTACGGTGAAGCTATTATTGAGATGGTTAAAAAGTATTAGTCTAGTATAGTATGTATTCAATGAGAATAAAAATCTATTAGGGTAGGGATAATGTGATGATTGCAGAAATTAGAGAGAAAATAAGCAGTTATATATCAAATATTAATGATAGATTGGAAGAGGATTTGACAGGAAATGTATCCGGCAACTCATCTTAAAGACAAATAGCTTATTCGAAAGCCAGGAAGCTATTGAAACCAATTGTTTAATCAGCTATAATGTTGTTAATAATCAGAACAAAAGATAAAAAAGTAAGGTAAGGATACTAAGATGAATAAAACTTTAAGGGAATTAAATCTTGAAGATGATTTTTTATTTGCGAAAGTTATGAGCGATAAAGAAATTTGCAAGGAATTATTAGAGAAGATTTTAGAAATCGAAATAGAAAAAGTGGAAATGGTTGAAGAGCAGAAAACCATCGACTTATTACTTGAAAGCAAAGGCATTAGATTAGATGTTTATGTTAAAGATGAGAATAACACGATTTACAATGTTGAAATGCAGCGTGGAAAGCATAAGAATTTACCTAAAAGACTAAGATATTATCAAGGAAGTATAGACCTAGATTTAATAAGTAAAGGTGAGGATTATAGAAGACTTGCAAAAAGCTATATAATATTCATATGTACATTTGATTTATTTAACAAAGGTCGCCACAAATATACCTTTCAAAGTATATGCTTAGAAGATAATGAAATAGTATTAAATGATGAAGCGGAGAAAATAGTGTTAAACACAAAAGGAATTATGAATGATCTAAGTGAAGAGTTGCTAGAATTCCTTGCTTATGTAGAAGATTCAACAGATGATACAGTGCATGGTGCTAAAGGGAATCTTGTGAAAACCATACATAAAAGAGTGCAAGAAGTTAAAAATGATATTTCAGTGGAGGTGGAATTTATGACTTTATTAGAAAGAGATAGAGAGAAAATTGAAGAGGGAAAAATAGAAGTATTAAAAGAAACCATTATGGATAATTTGAGGGAACTTGGAAATATTCCGAAAAACTTAATTTATTCTATAAATGAACAAAACAATATTGATATATTAAAGAGTTGGAATAAAATTTCAGTTATTGCTAAAAGTTTTGATGAATTTCAAGAGAAAATAAAATAATTTTTACTCTATTAAATACAAAAGGAATTATGAATGATTTAAGTGAGGAATTTTTAGAATTCATTGCTTATGTAGAAGATTCAACAGATGATACAGTAAAAGGTGTTAAAGGGAATCTTCTTAAAACCATACATAAAAGGGTGCAAGAAGTTAAATAAATTCAGAAAATCTCAGCTTTAATTATTTATAAAATAAGAAGCAAAAAATTGAATAAATAAGTTTAGTATAATTGACAGCATTTTAGTAAATGCTGTATAGTATAAGATGAGTTTATATTTGTAAATTATTTTATGATTTACAGTACAGTGCCAGCAGGGGAGGGATAAAGTATGTCAGAAATTAAAGTTGGAGAAAATGAATCTCTTGAGCAAGCATTAAGAAGATTTAAAAGAAAATGCTCAGCATCTGGAATCCTTTCAGAGGCAAAAAAGAGACAACACTATGAAAAGCCAAGTGTTAAAAGAAAGAAAAAGTCAGAAGAAGCTAGAAAAAGAAAGTTTAAGTAGTAGATTATAAATTATAGTTTTATCAATAATATTAATGATTATAATAAAAAACTATTTTACTTATTGAAAAAGTAACTTCAACACTTTGTGTCTCGGAAGCATTCTTGGGGAAAACAAAAATTCGTAGATAAAATTGCTAAATTTATCTAAACATTGAAAGAACTAAAGCATTAGCCTAAAGTGGAAAGTATTTTTAAATAAATTTCTACTTTAGGTTATTTTATTTATTTTAAGGAACTGGAATATTAACGAAATCCGAAAATATGGAACGTGTAAGAAAAAATAATTAAAAGTTGAGGGAATATATAATGAAATTACTATTTGATGTTGAAGGTAAAGTGAATTATGACAAAATTAATAAGAATACGACAGTTAAAGATGTGTTAGATGCAGTTGACATATTTTTAAGTAATAATCCTCTTAATTGTAATGAATGTGAGGAGAGTTGCTGCAAAAAATCTTGGTCAGTAGAAATGGATAATATCTGTGTAAATAGATTGAGCAGTTGGAACGATGAGGCAGCTTTAGATTTTGTTCAGGAAAAGCTAATTAAAAAGAGAAATTATTATAGAGATTTTGATCAGTATGTATTAAATAAGAAAATGGACTGTAATTTCATAACAGAAACCAATCTATGCACTATTTATGAGGATAGGCCAATAATATGCAGGCTTTATATCTGTAGTGCAAGAAGTTATAGATATAACTTGATAAGAGAGCTAATAGGAAGTACATATTTAAATGCACTTGTATATGAAGAAGAAATTAGAAACAATAATTTCACAAATGAAACTATTAATCAGTATAAAATAAATCCAGCAGTTTTTGCTAAAGACTACAATATGCTTCTAGAAAAAATATTTGATTATGCAGAATATGAAGGCTGGCTTGATATTGATGAAAGAGAAGAATTGTATAAAGAAATAATCCTAGAATAAGTTTTAGATTAACAAAATAAGTTTTATGGTATAATCAAATATTACAAAAAAACTTGTTTCTAGATAATATAATTGAAAATACGAATTTAAATTTAGAATACAGATATCCTATTGGTATTTAATATTAATAGGATATCTATTTTTGCTTACATTCTGTAAATTTTTTAACTAAATGTAAGATATGTATCAATATAAGCTATCATTTGGTCACTTCTTGTCATGCTGAAATATATTGTTATTAGGTAACTTGAATAGGATAGTTCTTTTGCTTCCGGTGTATTGCGTTGTAATTCTCCTACCAATAATTGTTGATATCTCAAACTTATAATATAACCACGAGCAATAAGTATAACTTGTTCTGAAAAAAATTCATCTGAAAGTGAATCTGCATATGTATTTATATGATTTTCCAGGTTTGCTATAATGGACTCCATTTGCTGAATGTAATTTCTAAGATGTTCATCTGTAGTTTGTAATTGCTCCTGAGATGAGCTGGCTCTTATATCAATCGTAGTCAAATTTTTCCGTATAGTTTTTATTTGCTCCAAATTATTGAGAATATCTTCTTTATTTTTTAAGTCAGTTACTTTAACGTTAAATGGTACAGTTTTAAGTGGAACCTCTGCATATGCTATATTAGGTATTATTAAAGTTATAAAAATTGTTAGTAGTATTAAACGTTTAAATTTTTGCGGCATTATTACTCCTCCTTTTATAGAACTTAAATTATTTAAGTAACCGTGAAATATGTTGAAATATTAGCGACAGTGTTATCACCCGATGTAATATAGTAATATGATCTTGCCATATAATCTGAATAAAATAGTTTTTTTGCTTCATCTACATTGTTTTGTAATGCTCTTATCAATATTTGCTGCGCTTTTAAACTTATAATATAGTTATCAGCAATGGATATAATTAGTTCTGAAAAATATAAATCCGGAATAGAATCTGCATATGTAGCTTTATGTTGTTCTAATCTTGATTCAATCTCTCTAAACAGTTGGAGGTAAGTTTGTATATTTGAATATGTAGAACTCAATTCGTCGCTCGTTGAATCTTCTCTTATATCAATTACAGTTAAATTTTCCCTTATAGCCCTTATTTGTTTCAAGCTATTGATAATCTCTTCTTTATTTTTTAAGTCCTCTACTCTAGGACCAATAGGAACTGACTGCGTTGGTGCTTGCGCATATGCTATATTAGGTATTGTCAGAGTGATAATAATTGTTAATAATATTAAGCGCTTTATTGTTGGTATCATTAATATTCCTCCTTTTTATAAAAATTTGTATTGTTTACAAAAGTTATTTCATAATCTATATTTAGTTATTTTCAAAATTTTATTCGACACAAAATTTAGTTTACAATCAGTTTTTTCTTAAAATATACATTATTAATATTTTATAGAATTATATCTATACTATATAAATTTTTAAAAGTATAAGAATAAATATGTAATAGATAATTATATTTTTATCATGACCAGCACTCATGATGATATATTAATTACTATTAAATCTTTTGAATCACTAAAACAAAAAGACTTGTTTCTAAATAATATATTTGAAAACACAAATTTAAAATTATATTACAAATATCCTATTGATATTAAATACCAATAGGATACTTATAATTTTGATTATTTTAAAATTATATTCCTTCTACTACTAATGATATTTAGAAACTTCAGTCCTTCAGCCTCCAGAAGTATTATCATAAAACTTTGTGAAGGCGGAGAGAGTGACTGAAATTTCTAAAGCATTTACGTATAAGCCTCTTAATATGTGTAATTTTCAACCTCAAATTTATCCACTTTTTCATAAGGTGCAAGTGCGGAAACCATTTTTACAGGAGTATTATAATTGTTTATGCAATAGTGAATTTCACCGGGTTTTATATGAATAAACTGACCTTCTGTAAGGTGATTTACTTTACCATCTACAATAATATCAATTTCTCCTTCTATAATATAGAAGTTTTCTTCCATGATTTTGTGATAATGAGCTTTAAAATTTTGTCCAGGTTGAAATTGGACTATTGCAAAATTCATACGTGGACCTTTCATTAGATATTTTGGGCCACCATCGCCAAAACGATATTCTTTATCTTTTTCATCAACAATATACATATTTAATTCCTCCAAGCTAAATTAATTTATTTATTAACAATTCTAAAGACCAGGTGCAATCCACATATTTTTTGTGGTTTTTTCATTACAAAGGCTTAATTGAGCACCATATACTTTGCGCCATTTAGAATAAGCATTTTCATAAATAGCGTAGTTATCCATATTGAGCTTATAAGTTTTATCTAAGCGTACCAATTCATTAGCTGTTTTTGCTATGTCAGAATAAATACCTGCGCCGAAACCAGCCAAGATTGCAGCTCCAAGGCCAGTTGCTTCTTTTACTACTGGAACACGAACAGGCAGACCAGTAACATCGGATAGAATTTGGCACCACAAAGGACTCTTGGAAGCGCCACCTGCAAATACTATGCTTTCTGGCATGATACCTGTAAATTCCTTTACAAGATTAATATTCCCTTTTGTAATCATAGCTGCATTTTCTAGTATTGCCCGATAAAAGGTATAACGGTTAAATTTCTGAGAATCTAATTCAAAATTTGTAAAGGTAGGAGCAGCATGCTTCCAGGAAATAAAGTTCATAACATCAGAGAAAGTGCATATCATGCCATAGCTTCCTGGAGGGATTTTAGTAGCCTCCTCATTCATGAGATCATAAACATCTTTACCTGACTTTGAAGCTTCTTGTTTTTCAAGCTCACAGAAAGCATCTCTAAACCAGCGCATAGCAAGTCCAGGCTGAAAGGCTATAGCTTCATATTGCCATATACCAGGCACAGCATGGCAGTTTACGCGGACTCTGCAGTCTAAATCTGTTTTAACCTTATCTGTATTAAGTTCATACTGCCAGAAGCTCCCGCCAAACACTGCTGCTTCCTTTGGATTTACAACGCCTACACCAATGCAGCCAAGCTGTGCATCACCTCCACCAACTACAACAGTAGTTCCTTCTGCAAGACCAGTATCTTGTGAGCCTTTTACATTTACTTTGCCAATAACAGTACCGCATTCTGCAACTGGTGGAAAGATGTTATCTTTAAGTCCACATCTTTTTATGATTGAAGGATTCCAAGAACGGCTTTTTAGGTTAAAGATACCTGTAGTTGAACCATTGCTTGGCTCAACAGCATGCTTACCAGTCATTTTATAAATAAGCCAATCATTAAACATACCTATTGAGGAAACCTTTTCATAAACTTCAGGCATTTTATTTTTTACCCAGAGGATTCGTGGAATAGCATCTAGAGCAAAAGTTTGTCCAGATTCAAGGTATACTTCTTTTTGAAGATTTGGATCTCTTTTAATAAGTTCTGAAACTTCATCATTAGCTCTAGCATCTACATTAGCACAGGCCCAAATTTCATTTCCATCTTTATCATATAATACAATTCCTTCACGCATGCAGGTAGTGGATACAGCAGCAATCTCTTTTGGATCTATTTTAGCGTCTCTTATGACTCTATGAATGCAGTCACATGTAAGACTCCAATTTAGAGACCAGTTAAAGTCCATACTTCCTGGCCATCTTGGATCTTCATTATGTGTCCATTCTTGCTGCACGCAAGCAATTTGATTACCTTTCAAATCGAATAAAAGAGCACGTACGCTGCCAGTACCGGCATCAACGGCCATTAAATATTTTTCCATATGAATAATCCTCCTTTAAATTTAAGTAGAAAATTAATCTATTAATGATCAGTGTAAAAATAGAATTTAATCATCTGTAGCTGCTACCTTATTTTCTAATAGTTTCAGAGCCGTTGATTCATCAGTGATAAGAACATCAATGTAGCCACCCTTTAAGACAGCTTTGATTGCATCTACCTTTTCATCACCTGCAGCAACTCCAATTACATTTTTTAGACTGCGAAGTTTATCAAGTGGAGTTGTTACTAGACGAGATTCAATATTTGAATCTACCAAGTTTCCATCCTTATCAATGAAGTGACATAATATATCGCCTATAGCGCCTTTTAGTTTTAGGTAGAGTAGATCGTTTTTAGTTAAAATACCGCTTTTTATAGTTGTAGCATTGTTACTCATAGAACCAACGCCTATAACAGATAAAGAAGAAAGCTGAGCCATACGGGATATATCAGTAACGGAGGCCTCATTTCTTATCGCATCTACGACTTCTTTTGAAGATACAAGAAGAGGTGATGGAATTAAATACAGTTTTGCATTAAAGGTTGATGACATATTATTTGGCAGATAAAAATTGACTCCACCAGTGAGCGAAACTACAGAAATTGGTTGTTCTACCATGGTTGCAAGATTATTTAGAATACGACCCTGAGTATCACCATATCCCATATTTATAAATGCATTCTTTTCTAGACGATTATTTATATACATAGCAGCGGCTTTTGCAACATTCTCGTTTGTATTAACTCCCTTAGGTGGCGAAGATACAATAAAAGTATCTTTAAGATTAAAAGTCACTGCTAATTTCTTTTCAAGCTGCATGCGATTGGCAGAATCATCTTTTATCTTGAATTGGATAATTCCAGTAGTGCGTGCCTTATTTAACAATTTTACAACGCGCATACGTGGTATTCCGAGAAACTCTGAAATTTCCTGTTGTGTCATATTATCAAAATAGTAGTACCATGCTGCTTTAAACATTAGTACTTCCTCATAATTATTATCCATACTTACTTTGCCTCCGATGTTTTTTATATTAAATGTGATTTCCAAGCTATCACATAAGCCTAAGTCTACAGAGGTATATCTATATACTTAAAAGCTATAGTCATTAAATGGTGCAAATGTTTAGCTTAAGAGCATTTGTTTATGTAATAACTATATTATTGTCATTGTTCTTTTATGTCAGGATTCCGATAATATGATTAAAAAAAGTATAAATGAAATAGCTAAGGCCTTGAAATATAAAGGCTTTAGCTAAAATATTTTAGAGAATAAAAATAAGATAAAGCATAATATTAAATTTTGGTAAAAAGTTATCATAAAATTACTAGCAAAACATATGATATAGTACATTAAAATGTTTTAAAGAAAAATTTCTATTTATATATAATAATCAAACTGATTATGGGGGCTGGAATTATGTTGGTAAACGTTTCAAATAATAAAACAATAACTTCAAAGGGCACGCTCCTTTCTGTCCATGATATTTATAAATCTTTTTCTAAAAACCAGGTTTTGAAAGGAATAAATCTTGAGGTGGCTGAAGGAGAAGTACTAGCCTTGATTGGTGGGAATGGTGCAGGTAAGAGCACTTTGATGAAAATAATCATGTGTATTTATCGTCAGGATAAAGGTGATATTTATGTTAATGGTAAAAAAGTTACAAGCTCCAAACCACTAGATTCAATGGAACTAGGTATGTATCTTGTCCCTCAAGAACCGATGCTTTTCCCTAATATGACTGTTGAGGAGAATATAGCAATAGGTTTTAGTGAAAGCCCTGGAGAATTACACAAACGCCTTGCAGCTTTAATAATGCAGCTTGGCTGGGAGATTGATTTAAGCAGAAAGGCTTTGACTTTATCTATTGCAGAACAACAGCTGGTAGAACTTCTTCGTGGACTTTTAAGAAATGCAAAACTGCTCATTTTAGATGAGCCAACTAGTGCATTAACCTTTAATGAAGTAGAATCTCTTTTTAAGATTGTTAATGACCTTAAAAAGAAAAATATAGGTATCATATATATTACTCATCGTCTTGAAGAAGTATTTAAGATAGCAACTCATGTTGCAATAATGAGAGACGGTATTATTACCCTTAATGGATGCGTTAAAGATTTTACCCGTGAGATGCTTGTAAAAGGTCTTCTTCCTCCTGATATAGAAGAAAAGAAGCAGATTTTAAAGGGAAAAGTTCCTGATTATAAAAATCTGAAGCCAATTTTTAGTTTAAAGAATTATAGTGGATATGGTTTTAAAGATGTATCTTTTGATGTATATCCAGGTGAAATATTAGGCCTCGCAGGGGTAGTAGGTGCTGGGCGAAGTGAACTTGCAGTCACAATTTTTGGTAGAGATAAAGTACTTGGTGGAAAGGCTTATCTTAATGGGCAAGACATTACAGGATTATCAACTTCTCAAGTAATTGAAAAGGGTATTAATTATGTTCCTGAAGATAGAAGACAGGATGGGATTTTTAAAATTGGTGATATAGCTTTAAATACTTCCTGTGGATGCTTGAAACATCTTAGCAAGTTTTTTATGAATTTTAAAGAAGAAAAGAAAATCACTGATAAATATATAAAGGATTTGTATATTAAAGTCACTGGGCAGGATCAGCAGATAGGGAGCCTTTCAGGAGGAAATCAACAGAAGGTTGTAATAGCTAAGATTCTTGCAACTCATCCAAAGCTTATTATATTAGATGAACCTACTCGTGGGATTGATGCCTCAGCACGTGGAGATGTGTATACCATTATAAACGAACTAAAGGAGCAAGGATTTTCAGTTTTACTTATTTCATCTGATATGGAGGAAATTATTCAGCTTTCAGACCGTGTAATAACTATGTTTCAAGGCTCAATTAATCACACTTTTAAAAAGGCTGATATTAATGAAAACAATCTTATGAGTGCTGCCTTTGGTGTTTATGAGGAGCAAAAGGAAGGTGAAAAAATATGAATGCTATAAGGAAATTCTTAAATAGAAGAGAAGCTACAGCAGTTATTTTTCTGATTGCCTTATATGCAATTGTTGGAATGATAAATCCTACATTTATGCAGTCAGATAATATAATGCTTTGCTTAAATGGTGCTACAGTTTATACAATCTGTGCTATTGGCATGGCCTTTGTCATATTTACTGGTGAGATTGATGCATCTATTGGAGCTACTTTAGGTTTATCTGCAGCAGTTGTAGGTACTATGGTTAGAGATGGTAAATCTTTTCTACTTTCAGTACTTGTAGCTGTATGTATAGGAATAGTTATAGGTTTGATTAATGGAATTGGCGTTGCAATCCTTAAAGTGCCATCTATTATTATGACAATTGGTATCAATAGCATAGTAAGAGGTTTTTCTTATGTGTACACTGGTGGTGCTTGGGTAGAAAATGTTCCAAAAGATTTTAAGGGACTTTCACAGCAAGGTATTGCAGGATTATCCTGGATGTTTATAGGTACAATTGTAATCGTTATTGCTATATATATGTTTTTGACAAGAACAAAGCGTGGCCGATATTTCCAGGCGGTTGGAGATAATGAAGATGGAGCAATTCACCTTGGTCTTCCTGTTACAGGAACTCGTTTAATAAGCTTTGTAATCTGCGGAGTTTGTGCATCTTTAGCTGCTGTTGTATTTGTCAGCCGTATTGGTTTTGTTACCCCTATCTCTGGGAATGGTTATGAGATGAAAGCAATTGCTGCTTGTGTTATTGGTGGAATCAGCCTTTCAGGAGGTATTGGTAATGCAGTTGGAGCTACATTTGGTGCACTTATAATGGCATCTATAAGCCGTATATTAGTATTTTTAGGATTTTCCTCTGACTATGATAATACCATTACTGGTATTTTATTAATAACTATAGTTGTTTTGGATGCAATAATGCAGCATCGTAATGCTGAAAAGGCAAGAAGAGAAAGATTATCAGCCAGAACTGAAGCAGTTACTGAAAATAAAGCAATAGGAGGAAATATATAATGAAAGAGAATTTAAAAAAGACCTTATTAAGTTTTAAATTTCGCTGGGAATATTTCTTAATATTGTTCATTATTGCAGAAGTAATTATATTTGGTACTATGAATCCAAAGTTCTTGATGCCACGTGTTTTGTTTGGCAGTTTTAATGATTTCATATCTATTTGCATTATTTCCGTATTTATGTGCTTTGTATTTATTACTGGTGGTATAGACCTGCAGGCTGGATCTATTGTAGGTCTGAGTTCGATTGTTATTGGAGTCTTTTGGAAAAGCTTTGGTGTAAGTATTGGTACGGCTTGCGTAATTGCTATAGTTATTGGCTGTTTATGTGGCGCCTTAAGTGGATTTTTCGTTGCATTTACAAATGTACAGCCAATGGTAATAACTTTAGGTGGATCGTTTTTATATTCTGGACTTGCTATTGCAGTATCAAATATGTCAAGTACAGCTGCTTATCTTGGCATAAGTGGATTTCCAGAGGCATTTACAGCTTTTACTAAAAAGCGCTTCTTTGGAGTTATACCTTCGCAAATTTTTATTTTTATTGTTCTTACCATTATTGCCTATATTATTCTTCACCATACAAAGTACGGAAGGCAAGTATTTCTTTGCGGTATTAATAAGCGGGCAGCAGAATTTTCGGGTATCAATACAAAAGTTATTGTTATGAGTACTTATATTTTTTCAGGTATGGCAGCAGCTTTTGCAGGGATTATTATGACAAGTTACCTTGGTTCTGCAAAGTCTGATTTTGGTGGGGACTTAACAATGCCAATTATTACAGCAGTAATACTTGGTGGTACTTCCACATTAGGCGGTAAAGGTGGTGTTTTTGGTACAGCACTAGCAGCTGTTGTAATTGGAATTATGAGGTTTGGACTTTCAATGAATGGAATACCAAATCAATATTTAGATATTCCAGTTGGTATAATGCTTGTTGTTGTAGTTGCAGCAAGTACTGTTTCTAAAAATCAAAAGATCAATGCATTTATTCAGCAGCATTTTAATTTTAGAAGAAGAGTAAATAGCAAATTAAATTAGTAAGTAAATAAATAAATAAACGTGTAGGCTTAGCGGATGGATCTACATCTGCATTAAATATAAAAATAATATTACAGGGGGACTTATTATGAAAAAGAAAGCTGTTGCATTAGTACTTGCTGGTGCAATGATGTTTACTACACTTGTTGGATGTGGTTCAAATAGCACTACAACAACAGAAACATCAACTAAGGATACTAAAAAAGGAGATATTACTGTAACTTTTATTCCTAAGCTTACAGGTAATGCATTCTTTGAATCTGCTAATAAGGGAGCTCAAGAACATTCTAAAAAATGGGGATTCAAAGTTGATTATCAAGGTGATGCTAATGCATCTCCATCAGCTCAGGTTTCTGTAATTAATAAAGCAGTTCAACAAGGTACTGATGCTATTTGTTTATCTTCTGTTGATGCGGCTGGTGTTAAAGAAGCACTTAAAGCGGCAGCCGATGCAGGTGTTACAGTTACTACCTGGGATTCTGATGTAGATCCATCAGTTCGTAAAATTATGGTTTCTCAAGGGACTCCAGAACAATTAGGTCAGATGTTAGTTCAAATGGGTTACGATTCTTTAAAGGAACGTGGCAAAGATCCTGATAAAGATGCTATCAAATATTGCTGGCATTATTCAAATGCAACCGTTACTGACCAAAACTCATGGCAAGTTGAAGGTGAGAAATATATAAAATCTAAATATCCTAATTGGAAAAATGTTGCACCAGATAACTACTATTCAAATCAAGATGCTGAGCAGGCTATATCAGTTGGTGAATCAATACTATCTGCACATCCTGATATAGATTTAATCATTTGTAATGATTCTACTGCACTTCCAGGACAGGCACAAGCAGCACAAAATAAAGGTTTGAGTGCTAAAAACGTAACTATAACTGGTTTTGCATCTCCTAATTCAATGAAACAATATTGTAGTGATGGAATCTTAACTCGCTGGGGTCTATGGGACTGCGGTATTCAAGGTGCTATGGGCTGCTATATTGCATACTATATTGCATCAGGCCACCAAGTAAAAGTTGGCGATAAGATTGATATCCCTGATATAGGAACTGTAGAAGTTATGCCAAACACAGTACTTGATCCTAAAGCAGACGCTTCAGATAAGTCTTCAGGAGTTGTATTGCTTCCTGAAAGAACTGTATTTACAAAAGATAATATGGATAAATATGACTTCTGATCAAGTGAAACTTGATTCAGGTGGGGTGGTACAGTTGCTAGACATCAGATTACCTATAAATATAACAATTGCTTAGAATTTATTACTGATGACATACTATTAAGCTTTTTTTAAGTAAGAAGCTTATTAATAAATAAATTTTAATAAAAATAAATTAGTGCAAAAAGATATGCACTAGGTATAAAAGTGGAGGGTTTTTAATTATGGCAGATTTAGAAGGATTAAAGGTTGCAAAGAACTATCATTTAGACGTACCATTTGAAAATGAAAGTTTTTATGTAAAGGGAGCAGGTAATTTAGATTGGGGAATGAAGAAGCACCTTGCAAATATTTTTAATGCTAAAAGTGGTAACACAGTAATGTTTGCATTTGATCATGGTTATTTTATGGGGTCTGTATCAGGACTTGAAAGACTCGATATATTGGTTCCTAAATTAATACCTAGTATTGATGTATTAATGTGTACAAGAGGAGCTCTTCGTTCGAGTGTTCCTCCAGTTGGTAATAAAGCAGTGGCTCTTAGAGTTTCCTCTGGCTCATCTATGTTAAATGAGGATTTATCTCATGAAATAGTTGCTGTAGATATTGAAGATGCAATTAAATGTAATGCAGATTGTATGGCTGTACAAGCGTTTATTGGTTCAGATGGCCAATTAGAAAGCCTTGATAATCTATCAAAAGTCATAAATGCAGGAATTCGTTACAGTATTCCTACAATGGGGGTTGTAGCAGTTGGCAAGAATATGGAACGCACAGATAAGTATTTTAAGCTTGCAACTCGTATTCTTGCAGAACTTGGAGTAAATATTGTTAAGACTTATTATTGTGATAATTTCGAAGAAGTAGCAGCTGCATGCCCAGTTCCTTTAGTTGTAGCAGGTGGAAAGAAGCTGCCAGAAAATGAAGCTCTCACACTTGCATATAATGCAATAACTAAAGGTGCTCATGGAATAGATATGGGTAGAAACATTTTCCAAAGCAATCACCCAGTTGAAATGGCAGAAGCTGTACGTAAAGTTGTTCATGAAAAAGCAAGTGATAAAGAAGCATATGAATTCTATCAAGATGCAATTAATAAATAGATTTTAAATATGCACAGATAATGTAGATAAGGAGTAAGATTGCAACCGTGTTTAGCTATAAAATTGCTAAGGACAGGTTGCAATTTTTTGTACCATTATGAATTAAAAGGCAAAACCCCTGACATTAGTCGAGGGGTTTATGTATCTTCGATACCTAATATTTAAAATATAGCAATTTTTATTCACTTGGATTTAGATATACTACAATTAAATTATATTTTTGGATTTTAACTTATTGATGCTTTGTTTAACTAAATAAATTGCTTCGGACTCACTTTGTCCCTTATGCTTTATTTCATTATCACCTATCCTTGCAATTGCCTTATATGGGTATTGATTTTCATTGTTCTGTATTACGATGATTTCATGTTCTCTATATTTTTCCATAAAGCATACCACCTTTAATGTATTTTATAATATTATACCATACTCTGAATATTTTGAATATTCTTTCTTTTAAAAAATTACCTGAAAAATAATAATTTTAATAAAGATAAAGAGTATAAAGAAGAAATAATACACTATGAAGGAAAGGAAATGTTTGTGGTGTTTGTTTAGAACAATCACGATTAATCCATCAATACTTGCTCTCAAATCTGTTAGTCTGCACACAAGATAAACTTTTGACTATGGATTTATTATTGTATTAGTACTAACTGTAATGACAATATATTTAAGCAGATAACAAAAATAAGCTGAGATTTTCTTGTATTTAGAAAGTCTCAGCTTTAATATTTTTTATGTAAATTTATGCTATAATAATGTCAATAAAAGTGAACAAAAGCAAATTACTGAAGGAGTTATTATGAATATTAATAATTTTAATGAATATGTTGATAAAACAATTTTAAAAAGAGGCTATGAATATTATACAGATGGAAATATAGTTGATTATTGTAATGAAGGAGATAATACTTATACCTTTGAAGTGCAGGGAAGTGAAGACTACCAGGTTGTAGTTCAGCTCGATGATAATGGAGAAATAATTTATTCCGAATGTGATTGCCCTTATGATTTTGGCCCAATATGTAAGCACGAAGTTGCAGCTTATTTTGAATTGGCTGAACTTATAAGCAAGGATATAAATAATAAAGCAGAAAATGCAAATTGTGCTGCAAATAATGAAAAAGTAAAAAATAAAAAGGCTAAGGAACCAGAAATAAAAGAAGTTTTAAGCGGTCTTTCAAAAGAAAAATTAATAGCTATTATATTGGATATAATTCAAAAGGATAAAACCTTGAAGGATAGTCTTATTGTCAGGTATTCAAAAGGAAATAGTGAACAGGAACTTAATAAATGTAAAAAATTAATAAATTCTATAGTGAGAAAGCATTTAGGAAGAGAAGGATTTATCTCATATAGAGAAGCAGGTTATTTTGTAAGTGATATGGAGGAGCTGTTAGAAAAGATAAGAGAAACAGAGGATATAGTATTAGCACTTGATATTGCATTTCTAGTAATAGATGAAGGGATAGAGGCCTTTGAATATGCTGACGATTCTGATGGTGATATTGGATACTTAGTATCAGAAACTATTGATTTAATAGGTGAGGTAATAAGTTACAATGAAGATATAGATATTAATATAAAGGATCAATTATTTGATAGACTGTTAAATAAAGGCGAAAGTAAAATTTTTGATGGATGGACAGATTATAGAATGGGTATTCTAGAATTATGTGCTGAGGTTGCAACTACGGAAGCTCTTAGAGATAAGCTGAAAACAAAGTTAAATTACTTAATTGATAAAAATTCTAATAATGAGTATATGAAATACAGCAATGAAAGGATGCTTCATATATTATTTAATATGGTAAATAAGTATGATACTGAGGAAGAGGCAGAACAGTTTATAAAAGATAACTTAAAGTTCTCGTCTTTTAGAGAATTATTTATAAACAAATATCTTGAAGAGAAGAATTACGAAAAAGTTATAGAATTGACCTTAGATGGAGAGGAACAGGATAAGAGATTTGCTGGCTTAATTTTAAAATGGAAACAAATAAGATATTTGGCATATAAAGAACTATCTATGAAAGAGGATCAAAGAAATTTAGCTACGGAACTTTTGTTTAAAGGAAAATTTGAATATTATAAAGAACTAAAAGAATTGGCAGAGGATAAAATAAGTTTTTATAATAATTTAAAACAAGAACTTAAAACAAAGGAAGACTGGCATTCCAAAAGTATGTTTCTTAAGATAATATGGGAGGAAAAAGATTTAGATGAAATAATGAGCTATGTGAGAGAGGATCCAACAAGTATAGATGGTTATGCAGAAATTTTAATGGATAAGTTTAAAGATGAAGTTATAGAAATTTATAAAAAATATATAAAGTTTGAAGCAAGTCGTGCTACAAATAGAAGTCATTATAAAAATGTATGTACAATAATTAGAAAATATAAAAAGATTGCAGGAAAGCAAAGCGAAACCCCAATAATAAATGAATTAATAGCTTTGTATAGAAAGAAACCAGCATTTTTAGATGAACTTAGTAAAGTTAAATAAGTTAATACTGATTATAAATAGGTTTTTTTGAATAAAATCTATTTATAATCAAATTATATAATGTATGTACAAATATAAAAAATAGGAGTGAGCACTGATGAAAATAGTTGATAAGTTGGTTCAGGTAATTACTACAACTGATGGAGCAGGTATTGTGAAACCTTTAAGCTTTTTTATCATTGATGATAGTGAAGCTTTAGATGTAATTAATGTAGAAAGGTTAGTGAGGAGGGATAAGGAAAAAATAGGAGGAGATTATGTATATACTTTTACATGTGAAATTATAAAAGATAATATGAAAATGCTTTGTGATTTAAGGTTAAATTTAAGTACAGAAGAATGGAGCCTTTATAGGATGTAATTGAAGTTTCATCTGATGTTTCTGTGAGATTCTATAGAATCCTTACTGACTCCCATAACTTCTGCACTTTTTCTGAAAAATTGGATAGTTCTCATCTGCCCTAGTCCTTTATAAAAACCATATTTTCATTGCTTGATGCGTCAATATTATATTTATAACCAAGTCTGTTAAAGTTTTTTATTTCTGATATTTTATCAATCTTTTCCTCTGCCATATAACGGACAAGCTCACCTCTAGCCATCTTTGCTAAGGTTCCCTTTGTTATAATTTTACCTTCTTTATATTCACCAAAAGTACATGATATTAATTGCGCCTTATCGTTTAGATAATTTTCGATGGATTTACTATATTCTTTAGATGCAAGATTTAGTACTATATCTGTATCCTCATATAGTTTCTGAAATATGTTATCTCCCCAATAATCATATAAATCTTTATAGCATGAAAGCATGATTTTTGACTGCATTTCAAGACGGTAAGGTACTATGCCGTCAAGTGGTTTAAGAATGCCATAAAAGCCAGATAGAATATATAAATGGTTTTCGATATATTCCCATTCTTTAATGTCAAATACATTTGGAGCCATATACTTATATTGAATTCCATCATAAGCTAATAATGCGGGGGTGAGTCTTTCAGTAAGGTTCATATTGGAAAAGTATTCAAAGCTTGTCTTAGCAATTTTATCATTGCATTGCCATAAAGCTTTAGCTTCCTTATAGCTTAGATTTTTAATATATTCCATTAAAAATTCAGCCTTATCTAAAAAACATGGCATATTATTTATCTTAAATTCTGTATCTACATTCATCTTTTTGGCTGGTGATATAATAATTTTCAACATAATTCCTCCATATGTTAAATAGTTTTTTTCATATAAGACATTATATCTTAAATTTTAGGTTTATAAAACCTAGTCGAAATGGGAATTATCTAATTAAGATATATAGATAATATATATATGCTGCAATAATAAAATTACATTTAGAATGGTTATAGGTAAGTAGATATCTAGATGTAAAATGCATAAAATTAATTGCAACATATATAATTGAAAATAAGGATTTAAATTTAAAATACAGATATCATATTAGTATTCAATATTAATAGGATATCTGTATTTTTTACCAGTTTTATTTTACAGTACCGTTAATTTGTATCACATGTATCGATTGAACATACTCTATCTCTTCCAGTTTGCTTTGCCTTATATAAAGAGTCATCTGCTTGCTTTATTAGCATCTCAATGTTATCCGTTGACTCAGGGTAAGCAGATATTCCTACAGAAACAGTGATTCTTATTTTTCTTCCGTCACCAATTTCAAATTCGTGCTTCTTTACTTCATCACATATCCTTTTTCCTATATCCATTGTCCGTTCTTTAGAGCAGTCAAGTAGTAAGATACAAAATTCTTCTCCTCCAACTCTTGAAACTGCATCAAATACTCTACAAGAATTTTTTAAAATAACTGCTAATTCTCTTAATACTATATCACCAACTGCATGGCCGTATGTATCATTAACATGCTTAAAATGATCTATATCAACCATTAAACAAGATAATTGTTCATCCTTTTCTTTTGCATTTATAGCACTTTTATTAAATATCAAATCAAATTGCCTTGTATTATTTAATCCAGTCAAAAAATCTTTAGTAGCCTCATTTTTATATCTCCTATATAATTCATTTGATGACCTAACATATTTTAATAAATAATAAGCTAGTATAGTTGCAACTGCCGATATAATAAAATACTCTAAAAGTATATTAAATACATTATTTACATTGGATAACAAGTAATAATAGGTACTAATCATAGAAAGCATATTGATTAAGTATATGGTTATCCACTTTTTAATCATATTTAACTTTAGTTTACCAACTATTGAAAATAGTAATAGTAATATTAGAATTTGAAAAACTGCAACTATTGATGATTGATTGATTCCAAAATATAAAAATCTAAATAAAACTATAATTATTCCTGTAACTAATGAAGATAAAAGTCCGCTAATATTATATATCAACATTAATGCTATAACTCTTAAATCCACCAAAGTTTTTGTACTTTCAATATTTATTGCGTAAATCATCATTCCTATTGCGAGAATTCCACCGCCTAAACCAAGCAAAACTTTTGTAAAAACTTTTGAACTGTATTCAAGAGGTGTATTCTTTGATAAATGTCCACCTAAAAATATTCCTGAAATCAAAAGAAGTATATTAATAAAAAAGTTACTCATTATTTTCACCTCCAATTTTATTTGTTTGATTAAAGATATTAAATAATAATTGTTATTTGTTATTATAATTATACCATTAACTACCTCTTATGACAAATAATTTGCCCGTAAATTTTAGGTTTACAAAACCTATTAAAAATTCCTTTAAGTAATTGTAAAGCAAATGAGTTTGCTAACTAATTTACTTTAATTATTACTTGAAAGGATATGATAATATGGGAAAGATTGAAACAGCAACACAATGGATGATTAACTTAGCAAATGATAATAGTCACGGATATGACCAAACATATAGATGGGGAGAGCGTGGAGATTATGATTGTTCTTCTTCAGTTATTACTGCATGGCAGACTGCAGGTGTTCCTGTAAAAACTAATGGTGCAACTTATACTGGTAATATGAGAAGTGTTTTTCTTAATTGTGGATTTTCTGATGTAACATCATCTATAGTATTATCAAATGGATCTGGCTTACAACGTGGTGATGTATTACTAAATGTATCTTCACATACTGTAATGTTTATTGGAAGTGGACAAGTTGTTGCTGCTAGGGAAAATGAAAATGGCACAGCAACAGGTGGTAAACCTGGGGATCAAACAGGTAAAGAAATTTGTATTGAAAACTATTATAATTACCCTTGGGATTATGTTCTTAGATATAATGAAGGAAGTAGTAATCCTAATCCTCCATCTGGTAATTCGAATGTTCAAGCCGGACAAGTTCAAGCAAACAATTTTGCTGGATGTAACATTGATACTGATGGTGTTAGAGGTACTGAAACAAAAAAAGCAGGGATTAAGGTTTTACAACATGCCATGA
>NZ_LZZL01000090.1:0-19971 GCF_002006495.1 Clostridium sp. BL-8 | reverse complement strand
AAGAAAAGAATAATGAATTAGAAGAAAAGAATAATGAATTAGAAGAAAAGAATAAAATTCTTTTAAATAAACTTGAAGACATAATTTTTGAAATTAAGAATTTGAATAAAGTAACAGAAGTGCTAAATGACAAAGATGAAAGTATAGATGAAGAATTAGATTATTTTAAATTTACTTTGTCTAAATTAAATAAACCTGCAATACAAAAAAATGAAAGCAGAATTGAAAATGAAAAAATCAACGGTGAGTTTCAAGAAAACCCAAAATTAGCATTAAATCAATATGGTATCGATTATTTTGAATTTGAAAATAGATTCAGAGGTTCATGTAAAAAGATTAAAGAAACACAAGCTATTTATTTAAAATACTTTAATGGGAAAGCAAATATTTTAGATATCGGTTGTGGTCGTGGAGAATTTTTAGAACTATTAAAGGAAAATAATATAAGTGCTAAAGGTATTGATGTTTGTAAAGACTTTGTTGATTACTGTGAATATAAGAAATTAGATGCACTTTTAGATGATGCTGTATCGCATATTAGTAAAGTAAATGATAATTCAATAGGCGGAGTGTTTATGAGTCAGGTAGCGGAACATTTAGAAACTGAATATTTAATAGAACTTATATCTAAAATATATGATAAATTAGAAAATGGAGCATACTTTATTGCTGAAACTCCAAATCCAACTATGTTATCGACTTTTTCTAATAGTTTTTATTTGGATCCGTCACATAAAAATCCAGTGCATCCTGAAACTTTCAAATTTATTTTAGAGAAAGCAGGGTTTAAAGAAATTGAGATAGTATATACAGATAGTAGTAAGATACAATATAATTTACCACTATTGGATGGAAGTAATATAAATAATTTAGAAGAGTTTAATAACGGCGTAAATCTTTTAAGTGGATTATTGTTTGGCAGCCAAGACTATGCAATAATTGCTAGAAAGTAATTAGGGGGGAGTCTCATGAAAATAGCAATAGTAAAACCAGATTATAGGATTGTTGGCGGTTTTGAAATAGTTGTAGATAGGATCATTAAAGGTTTAAAAAAATATGGCCATCATGTAGATTATACAAAAGTAGATATGTTAACGAAAAGGTTTAATATAGGGAATATTAAAGTTCCAGAAAATGTTTATAATAAAAATGAAGAATTTTTTAGATATGCTGGTGCTATACAAGAATTTGAAAAATTAGATTTAGGTAATTATGATATAGTTATAGCAACCCAACCACCTTCATATGCAGTAAGACATCCTAAAACAGTAGTACTATTTTATCATCATTTAAAACTATATTATGATTTATATGATGTATATGTTGAAACCTTATCTAAAAATCCAGAATTAGATAAGCAAACTAAAGAAACTATAAGAGCGATTGACAGTAAGTATATTACTAATGATAAGCATTACTTGGCAGGAAGTAAGCATGTGGCTAAGAGATTAATGAATTTTAATAACATCGATGAAAAAAATATTAATATATTTGAAGCTGGAATTAATGATAATATATATGAGTTTAGTGGGAACGTTGATTTTAAAAGTCCAATATGTGTAGGTAGGCATGAATTTCCTAAAAGGCCGGAATTATTTTTACATGCAATGAAGTATATACCAAGTATTGAAGGTAGATTGGTTGGAGAAGGCGGAAAAACAGAAGATTTGAAGAGGATTGATAAATATCTTCAAGAAGCTCATCAAAAAAATATTAAAATTGAAGACAATGAGCTATGGAAAAAAACTGTTTTTAATGCAAATAAATTAAAAATTAATGATACAATAAAATCAAATGTAGTGTTTACTGGAAAAGTATCTGAAAAAGAATTGATTAAAGAATATTCAAATGCACTTTGTGTAGTATGTCCATCTTATGAAGAAGATTATGGCTTGACTGCAATAGAAGCTATGGCATTTGGAAAGCCAGTTATAACATGCAGCGATGGCGGTGGTTATATGGAGTTCATAGAAGATGGAAAAAATGGCTTTATTGTAGAACCAACAGGTGAAGCAATAGCAGAAAAAATAAAATATTTAAATGATAATAGAGATGTATTAGAAGTTATGAGTAAAAATGCATATGAATTTAGTAGAAAATATAATTGGAATATTACAATAGAAAAATTAAATGAGTATTTAGAACGAATATAGTATGGAGTGATTATTATATGAAAATAGCAATAGTAGGGCCAAGTGCAGTCCCATTTACAGTTGGTGGAATGGAATATTTATTATGGGGATTACAAGATAATATTAACAATTTATCAGAACATAAAGTTGAATTAATAAAACTGCCAACTAAAGAAGATAATTTTTGGAACTTAATTGATAGTTATAAACAATTTTATAATTTGGATTTATCTCATTTCGATATGATAATAACTGCAAAATATCCAGCATGGATGGTTAAACATAAAAATCATATTTGCTATATGGCTCATAGGTTAAGAGGATTATATGATACGTATCATTTTATGAATTTACCAGATGAACCTACTTTGGATAATTCATATATTAAAAGAGCAGTAGAATATATGGAAAGAGAAGATGCAAATATTGATGGGCTATTTTCTATACTAGATGAAATAAAAGCAAATCAGGCCAAAATACCTAAAAATCATTTTGAGTTACCAAGTCCATTTTTAAAGAAAGTAATAACTTTTTTTGATAATAAATCATTGGAAAACACAAGAAAATTTTATGCTATTTCAAAAACAGTAAAAAATAGAAAAGAATACTTTATTAAGGATGCAAATGTAGAAGTTGTATATCCACCATCAGCATTACCATATTTCCAAGAAGGAGAATATGAATATCTATTTACAGTAAGTAGGCTAGATAGTGCTAAGAGAATAGATTTGATTATAGAATCAATGAAGCATGTGAAGGCAAACATAAAACTAAAAATTGCAGGAACGGGCCCAATGGAAAAGGAACTGAAAAAACTTGCAGCTAGTGATAAAAGAATTGAATTTGTTGGTTTTGTAAATGACGAAGAATTAATACAATATTATTCGAATTCAAAAGGTGTAATATTTATTCCTTATGAAGAAGACTATGGATTGGTAACTATAGAAGCAATGATGAGTAGAAAACCAGTCATAACTACTTATGATGCTGGAGGAGTTACTGAGTTTGTAGAAGATGGTGTGACAGGATTTATATCCAAGTCAAATACCGTAGATATTGGGAAAAGTATTGAGAAATTAGCAAATTTAAATCTGAATGAAGTAAAAGAAATGGGAGAGCGTGCTTATAATAAGGTAAAAGATATAACATGGAATAATACAGTAAGTAAAATAACAAATTCAACTATTAATCAGTCTAAGAGAAAAAAAATTACTGTTACATCAACCTTTCCAATTTATCCACCAAAAGGTGGCGGCCAGTCAAGAATTTACAATATATATAAGAATATGGCAAAAGAATGGGATGTTGAAATAGTATCATTTACAGCAACCGATGATAAAAGATTCAAAGGATATATTTCACCTGGTCTTTTGGAGAATAGAATCCCCAAGAGTATTAAACATCAAGAAGAGGAATCTAAGGTAGAAGTAAAAGTGGGTACAGCAATTACAGATGTAGTTATGCCTATTTTAAGCAAATATACTACTGAGTATTCACAGGAAATTAAAAAATCTATTGACGAATCGGAATTAGTTATAGTATCACATCCATATCTTTTATATGAAGCGAAAAAATATTTAGATGGGAAAGACTTTATATATGAAGCACATAATGTTGAATATGTTATGAAGAAAGAAATGCTCCCAGATAATAAAGAAGCAAGAGATATATTAAAGGTAGTATATGATATAGAGAAAGAGTGCTGTGAAAAAAGCAGATTAATAATAACCTGTTCTGAAGAAGACAAAATTAAGTTATCCGAGCTATATTCGGTTTCTAGAGACAAAATAATTGTAGTACCAAATGGGGTTGATACAACTACAACTACGTTTACTGATCTAGAAGAACGATTAAAAAACAAAAATAAACTTGGATTAAAAAATGAAAAAATAGGGTTATTTATGGGAAGCTGGCATGGTCCTAATTTAGAAGCATGTGAAAAGATATTCGAAATAGCAGGTAAATGCCCAGATGTGAAATTTATGTTAATGGGAAGTCAATGTGCGTATTTTGAAAATAAAGAAATTCCGGAAAATGTCGGATTGTTAGGATTAGTTTCGGAAGCGGAGAAAAATAGAATATTTTCAGTAGTTGATTTTGCATTAAACCCAATGATGTCGGGGTCTGGGACAAACTTAAAAATGTTTGATTATATGGCAGCAGGCATACCTATAATTACAACAGAATTTGGAACAAGAGGAATAGATAATAAGGATATTTTCATTATTAGAGATATTAATGAAATGCATTTGGAAATTAATGATTTTGATGTTAAAAATGATGATGAATTAATAATTAATGCAAGTGAATATTGTGAAAAAAACTTTAATTGGAATTCGATTGTTGATAAATTCAATTCCAAAGTGAACCAAGTTTATAATGTATAATAATTAATATGAAGATTTTATGTTAAAATTTATGGAATATGTTGGGTATTCTAACTAAAGGAGAAATGTATGGAGAGTGTAGAAAGTAAGAATAAAAAGATCATATTCATGTTAGGATGCTTATTAGGGGCTATAACATTTGTTTCGATTTATGGAATAAAAGTATTAAATGTTACTTATGACAGTTGGTTGATGGAAGGTGGGGACTTATCACAACATTATATTGGATGGAAGTTTTTTAGAGCCTCTCAATGGGATTTTCCTTTTGGTCTTATTAGTGGTCTTATATATCCATACAAAGTATCTGTTTTATATATGGATACAATTCCGGTTCTTTCAATTATTTTTAAAATATTATCACCAATTCTTCCAAGTAAGTTTCAATACTTTGGAATATGGGGCATTTTTTCATATATGATTCAAGGTGGATTAGGAGCAATAATTGTAAGGAAATTTACAAAAAGCAATTTAATATGCGTAGGAAGTTCAATGTTTTTTTTACTTTCTCCAATAGTTATATTTAGAATGTTTGGGCATGCAGCTTTGGGAGGACATTGGATTATATTGTTAAGTATGTATATTTTCATTAATAAAGATGAGATTAAGAGTTTAAAAAAGAATTTAATAATATGGCCTATATTTTCAGGGTTAATTGTAAGTATACATATGTATTTTTTACCTATGGTAATGATAATTCTAATATGTTATTTAATAGTAGATTATATTGAATATAAAAATATTTTAAGAGTATTAAGTATATTTAGTACATTTATATTAAGCGCATTATTTATATTATTTTTATTAGGAGCATTTGTAGGAAGTTCAGATTTTCAGAGTCCAGGGCTAGGATTATACAGTGCAAATATAAATGCTTTATTTAACTCTCAAGGATGCTCAAAATATTTGGTAGGTTTACCTACAGCAACTACTGGGCAATATGAAGGGCTTGCTTACTTAGGTTTAGGCGTGATATTAGCATTAGTCGTTGCTATATATATTCATATAGGTAACTTGCTTAAAATTAAGAAGGAAGAAGTTTTATTATATATAAAAGGTAATATAAAGGAATTTATATTGTTTGCGGCTATGATAGTGTTTTTCATTTTATCATTAAGCCCTCAAGTTAGCTTAAATCAAAACATATTATTTACAATTCCATACCCTAAAGTCATTATAAAGCTTTTAAATATTTTTAAATCAACAGGAAGATTTATGTGGCCTATTTGGTACTTTGTGGTTATATTTTCCATAAGGATGATAGTAAGTGAAAGCACGAAAAGACAGGCAATTTTATTTTTGGGAATTTGTGTTATAGTACAAATGTCGGATTTATCAGGTATGATTGGAAACTCATATTCACGTTTTGCAAATGAAAAAGAATTTGTTTCAAAGCTTGAATCTCCAATTTGGAATGAATTAAGTCAAAGAAAATACAAACATATAGTTTTTTTGAGAAATATAGTGGAAGATGATAACTTGTTATGGGATCTAAATGATTATGCAGTCAACAATAATATGACATTGAATGATGGATACATATCAAGAAAAGATACTAACTCTGTTGAGTCTATTAAGAGTAAGTATGTACAAGACTTACGAGAAGGAAAAAGTGAAAATGATGTAATATATATTTTAGGAAGTAATGATAATGTAATATATGCATTAAAGAATTACCCATTAAATTATTATAAAGTAGATGGTATGATAATAGGTGTAAGTGAAAAAATTCCTTCCATGGAGCAGCAAAGGCTAGATTTAAATGAAGCCTTAAAATCAGAAGTTAATATTTTACCGACTAATAATGAATTTTTAAATAATGGAAAAGATAATCAGGATGGAAGAACAATAAATTCACAGGGGCTATCTTATGGTCCATATATAGATATAAAAGCTGGAAATTATACAATATCAATTTTAGGAAGCAATCTTAAGAATGTTAAATATGATGCATCTTATAATAAAGGTGAAGGTAAAGTAGAGATTGAAGAAATTGAAAGAAATAATGAAAAAATAGTTTTTAAATTTAATTCAAAAAATGATTTGATGGATTTTGAATGTAAAGTATTTAACGGAGATAAAGATGATGCAGTATTAAATAAAATTTTGATTTCTAAGCAATACTAATAGCAGAAGGGATGATAAGAAAATATTATGGAAAGAGATGATAGTAAAAAAATAGTAGACATAATTATACCTTGCTTTAATGAAAGTGAAGTATTAGATATATATTTTACTGAAACTAAAAAAATTGTCTCTCAAATATATGGATATAAATTCAATTTTATTTTTATAGATGATGGGAGTAAGGATAATACTGCTGATATTTTAAAACAATATGCAAAAGAAAACGAATTTGTGAGATATATATCTTTTTCAAGAAATTTTGGAAAGGAATCAGCCATGTATGCAGGGCTTAAGAATTCTGCAGGTGACTATGTTTTAATAATGGATGCGGATATGCAAAATCCTCCGATGCTTATAGAAAAAATGCTTAAAGCTGTGGCTGAGGAAGAGTATGATTGTTGCTCAGCTAATAGAACAAGAAAAGGTGATCCGGCTCTTCGTACATATTTCAGTAAAAATTTTTATAGACTCACAAATAAAATTTCAGAAGTGGACATGCCTGATGGTGCTGGAGATTTTAGAATGATGAATCGTCAGATGGTAAATGCAATAGTTGCAATGAGCGAAGTGCAACGTTTTTCAAAGGGGATTTTTAGCTGGGTAGGATTTAAGACTAAATGGGTTTATTTTGAAAATATAGAGAGGGCTGCTGGACAAACTAAGTGGAACTTTTGGAAGCTTTTTACGTATGCATTAGATGGAATAACCGCATTTTCAACTTTTCCACTTAGGATTGCATCGTTTGTTGGAGCAATAATTTCTGCATGTTCATTTATCTACCTTATATATATTATCATTAAGACTATTATATCAGGTAAAGATATCCCGGGATATGCTTCAACTATTACATTAATATTATTTATTGGAGGAATTATAATTTTATCATGTGGAATTTTAGGAGAATATATTTCTAAGATTTATATGGAAGTTAAAAATAGACCAATATATATTATTAGGGAAACTAATATTGATAAACCTCAAGATGACTATAAATAATGAAAGGAAAAGGTGAAAATGATAAGTAAATTATTTATAGTTATAAACAAGTTTTTTAACAAAGAAACTATAAGTTATTTAATATTTGGTGTCCTCACAACATTGGTAGATACAGTAGTTTTTTTTATGAGCAATAAGATACTTAGTGTTGAATATGTTTTATCGACTATTATTGCATGGATGCTAGCTGTTTTATTTGCATATTTTACAAATAAAATTTGGGTGTTTGATAGTAAAAGTATGGAATTAAACTTGATTGTAAAAGAAGCTTTTTATTTTTTTGTTGCACGTTTGTTATCACTTGGTTTTACGATTATTTGGATGATTTTTTCTGTGGAAATAGCCAAATCAGATGAGTTTACAGCTAAACTTTTAGCTAATATTTTCGTTGTAATAATGAATTATTTTTTTAGCAAGTTAATTATCTTTAAAAAGAAATGATAATATAAATTTAGGTATTTAGTGGCTTTTTGTAGTTAATAAAATAAATTTATATTATAGATTGGTAGGTACAAAATGAAAAGGGATTGTTAGATAAAATTAATTTTAAAGAATATACATTATTAGTTATGATTTTTAACATAATTTTTGCAATTTCAGCAGAATGTTTTAAGACATGTATTTTGATAGCTGATAAAAGATTAGAAATATTTATTAGTGTAGTAATATCAATAGTTTTTGCAAGCTATTTTAATATGCAGCGTTAGCATTATATTTTTTATTACTTTGCACTTAAATTTGAAATACAATATTTCGTTTAATAAAGAAGCATTATTAGGATTAATGATTAGTATACCAGTTTTAATATTTTTGAAGGATATGAAAATGAAGAAATTTAAAGTGAACAACAAGATGAAAAATCTATGATAACTTAGTGTAGATTGACTATTAGAATAATTATATAATATAGATACTATAAAAAATAATAATGTTTAATATAATATACTTAGGAATGCAGTATCATAAGTTTAATTTGTTAAATAATATTTAGTAGAACTTAGAAGTAAGAGGATTAACATTATGAAAGTATCACTAGAATTACAGCCATGTCTAAAAAATAGGTCAGGAATAGGTATTTATACCTATGAAATATCAAGAAATCTGCAAAAGTTTAAAGATCTAACTTTATGTGGAGATATATTTAATTTTATTAATAGAAATGATATATATAAAGATATAGAGGGATTAAATTTTAATAATAAAATATTTACGTTATTTCCATATGGAGTTTATAGAAGGATATGGCATTACATACCTATAAAATATAATTGGTTATTTAATGATAAGTCAGATATATATCATTTTTTTAATTTTATTGTTCCGCCAAGGATAAAAGGGAAAGTTATTACTACGATTCATGATATGACCTATGAACTTTATCCAGAAACTATGCACAAAAATAATTTAAAAAGAATAAAGGATGATATTGAATATAGTGTAAATAGAGCTGATAAAATTATTACTGTATCGGAAAGCAGTAAGAGAGATATTATGAAATTTTTAAATGTAGACGAATCGAAAATAGAAGTTGTATACAATGGTGTAGAATATGATAGATTTAATAAATCTTATATAGAAGTTGAAAAATCTAAAGTAAGAGAAAAATATAATCTGCCTAAGAACTATATTTTATATATGGGAACCTTAGAACCTAGAAAAAATATAGAATCTATAATTGAAGCTTTTTCTTTATTTAAAAAAGAAAATAGTTTTATTAATGAAAATATGAAGTTAGTCATCGCAGGTAAAAAAGGCTGGCTTTTTGAAAGTATATTTAATTTAGTACATAAATTAAATTTAAAGGATGAAGTTATATTTACTGATTATGTAGATGAAGCTGATAAACCTTTAATTTATAATATGGCAAGTTTATTTCTTTTTCCATCTTTGTATGAAGGCTTTGGAATACCAGTGCTTGAGGCTATGGCTTCTTCTGTACCTGTAATAACTTCTAATGTATCTTCACTTCCTGAAGTATCTGGAGATGCTGCTATTTTAGCTGCACCTAAGGATGTTAAAGCTATTGCTAAATATATGAATGAAATTCTAAGTAATGAAGAATTAAAAAATGATTTAGTAAAGAAAGGCCATGCTCAGGCAAAGAAATTCACTTGGGAGGCTTCAGCAGAAAAAACTTACAATATCTATAAAGAACTAATGCAATAAAGAACTATTAAAAGGATTTGAATTTATGAAAAGTTACATTATAAAATCGTTAAAATATATAATAAGCATATGTCTCATTAGCTCATATTGTTTTATATTATTTAATTCTACGCATATTAATGTGCCTTTTGAATACAAAAGGTTTTATCTGGATAAAATGTTCATGGATTGGCCAGGAATTAATGGCTTAGATTATTCATTAAATACTAATTTAATGTTTGGTTTAGAACACAATGATAGCTTAGTAAAGTGCAGAGGTACCGGATGGAATAACTTTGAAGATAATGGAACTTGGACACAAGATGATGCAAAGTTATATTTAAATTTAAAAGAAGAAGTAAAAGATGATAAAACTTTAAAATTAGTTTTGGGAAAAGCTATGCCGGATATTAAAGTTCATATACTTATTAATGATAAAGAAGTATCGTCCTTTCAGCCAGATCAATATAAACAAGAATATGAATTTAAAATACCAAAGGAATTCTTTGGTGATAAGTTTTTATGCCTAAATTTCAAGGTGGATAACTGCAGTTATATTACAGATGTAAATAAACCTCGTGAAAAGATATTAGCTGGAATGTTTGTAGAAAGTATTAATTTAGGTACATGAGAAAATATGATGGACAAGTATAATGATTAATTATTATTTGGCTGTGCCTAATCATAGGAGGTATCTCTTTGAACTTTGATAATAGATTTTTATATAATTATAAAGAGAAAAAATACAATACAATTATAATAATTTTAACAGTAGTTATATTATCGAGAATTTCAATGTATTTATTATATGTATTAGGAGATGGAATAATTTTTAAAGGAAAAGGACCATTTTTTGATGCCTTTAACATTTGGGATGCTGGATGGTATAGGAGCATTATAGAAAATGGATATAATACACTGTCTAATATAAAGCAAAATGGTCAAGCTAATTGGGCGTTTTTTCCTTTGTATCCTATTATAATAAAATTAATTCACTTCATAATTCCTGTAAATATAAATATTATAGGAACATTTGTATCAACCGTGTTTTTTATAGGCGCGTTAATAATGAGTTATTTATACATATTTGAAACTAGAGGAAATAAAGAAGAAGGTTTACTTTTTGCTATTATAATGTCTTTTGGAATATATAGTTTTTATTTTTCTATTTTATATACAGAATCCTTGTATTTATTTTTATTGATAACATCATTGTATTTTTTGAATAAGAGGAATTATCTTGTAGTAGGACTATTTGGCGCACTATTAAGTGCAACTAGAAATATGGGAGTAATGCTGGTTTTTGCAGTAGCTGTTCAGTATATATATGATTATTTTAAGTTTAATAAAAGCATAAAGAAGTTTTTTTATAATACTCTCAAAGATTCAAATATGATTTTAGGGGTATCACTAATTCCATTAGGCCTATTTTCATATATGGCATATCTATGGAATAAAATTGGAGATCCAATGGCGTTCTCCAATGTCCAAATTGCCTGGGCAAAGAAAATTTCAAATCCTATATATAATTTAATTAATGTAATACCTAGTAAAGGAATAGTAGCATTTATTTATCTCTTAATGTGGAGTATATTTGCGATTGTTTGTATAATATGGCTTATAATTAAAAAAAGATATGCAGAAGGCGCCTTGGGAGTAATTTTCATTCTTATACCGCTTTCAGCGGGTTTAGCATCACTTCCACGTTATATTATAGGTTCATATGTTTATTTTTTAGCATTTTCAGATATGATTGTTGTATTGAATAAGAAGTTTTTTACAAGACTATTGGTTATAGGGCTTAGTGCAAGCGAAATAGTATTATTGATTTTGTGGTTTGTGGGTTCAAATCTTGTATATTAAAAATAATTCTTTGCAGAATGGCATGGGCAGATACTTATATTAATCTACAATATATATTGTAATGTACAGTTTATGCCATTTATGGTATCATGTGTACTCAATATATGTAGAAGTTAAAAATAGCAGGTAAGATGGATTAATTAAATCAAATCTTATCTGCTTTTGTGTTTTAAGCAAATATATTATAGGATATAATATAAGAAAATAGATGTAAAATAATAAGACTAGTAAGTGTACAGTATAATTATATATGAATCTTAATGGAGAGGATGATTATTAAGTGAAAAAAACTATACAAATAGGAACCTCTGATTTTAAAGAATTAATAGAAGAAAATAATTACTTTGTAGATAAGAGTGTATTAATAAAAGAATTTATAGAAAACGGAGCAAAAATTATCTTAACACCAAGACCAAGAAGATTTGGAAAGACACTAAACTTAAGCATGCTTAGATATTTTTTTGATATAAGAACAAAAGAAGAAACTAAGGATTTATTCAAGGGTTTAAAAATAGAAAAAGAAAAGGAAACATGAAGCTTAAGGGAGAATATCCTGTTATTTTTATTACTTTTAAAAATCAGAAACATTTGTCCTATGATAATTTTGAAGATAGAATTAAGATGTTATTATCTAATTTATATAAAGAGCATGATTATTTACTAGATAGTCCTAAATTATCAGAATTTGATAAAGGTGAATTTAGAGATATAATTTTGAGAAATCCATCTGCAGGTCCTTTGTCAGAAAGTATAAGTAATCTTATAATGAAGAAGTGCATATATTTTATGAAAATTTAATTGAGAAATGGTTCAAAGAAACCTTAACTAATCAAAAATATGAAGAAATGTTAAGCAGATTAATATGTGGTGATATAGAGAATTTTGGTTATATTTTTAAAGAGTTTGTTATAGATAATCTAAGTTATTTTGATGTATCTGGGAAGGAACCAGAAAGAGTATATCATGCTTTTGTCCTTGGAATGCTTGTATCTCTTTCAGAGAATTATGAAGTTAAATCAAATAAGGAAAGTGGCTATGGAAGGTATGATGTAATGATAATTCCAAAAGATATATTAAAATTAGGGATTATTATTGAATTCAAAAAAATAAATGAGTTATCAAAAGAAACTATAGATATGGCTGCGCAGGAAGCACTAAAACAGATTGAAAAAAATAAATATGAGCAGGAACTCATTAGTAAAGGAATAGAAAACACAATAAAACTCTCAATTGTATTTAAAGGTAAGGAAATTAGCATTGTACAAGAAAATAATTAAAATAAAAATATTTGGGTTAAGTCTAATTTTTAAACGTGGCTATTTATGCCACTTTTTTGATATAATGAATTGAATAAATTACGTGAGATCATGTATGTGTATTTGATTTCGATAAGGTATTACATAGTCTAAGTAAAATATGGATGCCTGTAAATAAGTCTATACGGATTATTGGAGGAAAATATAGTGAAGATTTTATACTTAACTGCGAGGCAGCCTTATCCTGTAACCAAAGGTGATCAGATAATCGCCTATGAGCAGATAAAAGAACTTAGCAAAAATCATGAAATATACTTAGTTTCGTTTTATAATAAAGATTATGATGTATTAGTTAATGAAATGAATAAATACTGTAAGAAGCTTTATCTTTTTAAAGATAGTAAAATAAAGCAGTTAATAGCTGCGTCAAAAACGGTGTTTAATTTTAGTTCTATACAGGCAAACTGTTATTATAGATATGATGCAAATAAAAAAATAAAAGAAATTTATGATGAAATTGAGCCAGATATAATTCATGTTCAAAGTTTCAGAATGGCAAAATATTTCCTTGATAAGAATATTAAGAATAAGAGTATAGATTTAATTGATGCATATTCACTTAATATGTTAAATAGAGCTAAGAAGGCTAAAAATATACTTAAGCCATTATGGTATGGCGAATATTATCTTTTAAGAAGATTTGAAAAGAACATTTTAAAGAATTATAAGTATAAATTTATAGTAGCTGAAAGGGATAAGGAGTATTTACAGGATTCAGGTATAGTAGTCAATTACAATGGAACAAGTTTAAATAATGAAAATAAAAAAGAAATTAATAAGAACAATAATGTTAATATAATTTTCCAGGGAAATATGTCTTATTATCCTAATGTGCAGGCAGTAATATTTTTAATTGAAGAATTGTTACCTAAAATAAAATTGCTATGTTCTAATGTAAAACTTTTAGTAGTTGGCAGTAATCCAAGTAAGGAAATATTAAAATACAAAAGTGAAGATATTGAGTTTACAGGATATGTTGAATCTATGAAGCCTTATCTTAATTCAGCAGATATGGCTATATATCCTATTTTTTCGGCAACAGGAATTCAAAATAAAGTATTAGAAGCTATGGCAAGCAAGATACCATGTATAGTGTCAAAAGAAGCAGCTTCAGGTGTGCTTGGGTTAGTAGATATGAAAAACATACTAATAGCTGAGAATTTAGACCAATACATAAGCCGTTTTGAGTATATATTAAATAATAAAGATGATATTAATTTAATAGTTAATGAAGGGTATAATCTTATTAAAGAAAAATACTCTTGGGGAAGGAATGTATCAGTTTTAGAAAAAATATGGATAGATAAAGTGGTGAAAGAAAAGTGAAGGTAGTAATAGACATAAGAAAGCTTTCTAATAAACCTAGTGGAATTGGAATGTATATATATAATTTTGTGAAAGGATTAATGAATTATAGTGATATAGAAATAGTTGGAATAACGGATGTAGTAATAAGTAAGGAAATCTTAGAATTAAAAGCTTTGAACTTAAATATTGTAGAATATGGAACAGAAATAAATAGTAATTTTGAAGTATTTAAATATTTTAAATTTGTTGAAAAGGTTATAGGAAAAGAAAAGCCAAACATTTTTTGGGAACCTAATTTTATAATACCGGTAAACTTAAAAAGAAAATTTAAAGATGTAAAATTTATTATAACCATATTTGATTTGATACCTATACTAAACCCTGAATTTTGTTCTATTCAATATAGATTATATTTTAGATATTTTTTATATAAAACAATTAAGCAGATAGATAACATAATATATATTTCAGATACTGTAAAAAAGCAGTGTGAAATTAGATATGAAGCCATAGGAAATAAAAAATCCTTATTAAATTATGTAATTATAGACAAAGAAGAATTTGATAATATAGAAGTATCAAAAGATTTAGAATACTTTTTATTCATAGGAAATATAGAAGAAAGAAAAGGAATAAGAATTTTACTTGATGCCTATGAAAAATATGTTGATAATGGTGGAAATAAAGGATTAAAAATTGTAGGAGGTATTAGAGATAAAAATATTGAAGAACTAATTTATGGTAAAATAAATAAATGCAATGGGAAAATTGAATATTTGGGCTATGTTGATACTAATGAAAAAAATAAGCTTATACAAAATAGTTCAGCTCTAGTATTTCCATCTTATGTTGAAGGTTTTGGAATTCCACCAGTTGAAGCAATAATGTGTGGAAAGCCTGTTATAGTGAGTAATATTGAAATATTTAAAGAAATCTTAGGCGATAATGGAAATTACTTTGATATTACTGGAGATTATAAACATAGTGTAGATATGCTTCATAAGAAACTGTTTGATTATAAAACAATAGATGATGAAAGCAGAGAAAAGCTTATTAATAAATATAGCAGTAAACAATTATCATTGAACTTAGTTGGATTTTTAAAAGATATTCTCTAAATAGATTTGATAATTAATTATATGATAAATTATTTTAGTATACAGAGGAGATTTAAAATGGATTTTAAAGAAAAGTATAACAGATGGTTAAATTTAGACATTATCGATGAAGGTGCAAAAGCAGAACTTTTATCGATAAAAGATGAAAAGGAAATAGAAGACCGTTTCTATAAAGATTTAGAATTTGGAACAGGCGGACTTAGAGGAATAATAGGTGCTGGAAGCAATAGATTGAACATTTATACAGTTGGAAAAGCGACAGAGGGACTAGCTAAATATTTAATAAATAAGTATAAGGAAAACATATCTGTATCTATAGCCTATGATTCAAGAAATATGTCACCTGAGTTTGCAGAATGTGCGGCTTTAGTTTTAAATGCTCATAATATTAAGGCTAATTTATTTGAAAGCTTAAGGCCAACTCCTGAACTTAGTTTTGCTGTTAGGGAATTGAACAGTAAAGCTGGAATAGTTTTAACAGCTTCTCATAATCCAAAAGAATATAATGGTTATAAAGTTTATGGAAGTGATGGCTGCCAGATAACAGATGAAGCTGCAAATGCTATAATTTCAGAAATAAATAATGTTGACTACATAGATATCAAGAAGATTTCAAAAGAAGAAGCTGTAAATAAAGGACTATTAAATATAATAGGAGAGGAAATAGACAGAAAATACATAGATATATTAAAGTCCTATGTAATAAGAAAAGATTTAGTAAAAAAACATGCTAAAGATTTGAATATAATATATACGCCTATTCATGGGACAGGCTTAATACCAATAAAGAGAATTTTAACTGAACTTGGTTATGAAAATCTTAATATAGTAAAGGAACAAGAAGCTCCAGATGGAAATTTTCCAACTGCCCCTTATCCAAATCCTGAAAATCCTAAGGTATTTGAATTAGCACTTCAAATGGCTAAAGAAACTAATCCAGATATCATTTTTGGAACGGATCCAGATGCTGATAGAATTGGTGCTGTAGTTAAAGATTCTAAGGGAGAGTATGAAATATTGACAGGAAATCAAATTGGAGTTTTATTAACTCATTATATTTTAGATGCCTATAAATCAGAAGAAAAATTACCTTCTAACGGAGCAATAATTAAAACAATAGTAACTACAGAAATGGTAAGAGATATATGTAAGGAATATAATGTAGAACTATTCGAGGTATTAACAGGATTTAAATATATTGGAGAAACTATAGGAAAATTCGAAGAAACTAATAGTAATGAATTTATTTTTGGTTTTGAAGAGAGCTATGGATGTCTTTTTGGTACTCATGCGAGGGATAAAGATGCAGTAGTAACAGCAGAGATGATATGTGAAATGACCTTATATTATAAAAATGTTGGATTAACCCTATATGAAGCATTTATAAAGCTTTGTGAGAAATATGGCTATTATAAAGAGAACCTTATTTCAATAGAGCTTAAAGGGAAAGAAGGACAGGAGAAGATAAGCAGATGTTTAGATTATTTAAGAAATAATGAAATAACTGAAATTGATAGTGTTAAAGTTGAATCAATTTTTGATTATAAAGTATCAAAAGCAAGAAATATTTTGAATAATGGAGTTACTGTTTTGACATTACCAAAATCTAATGTATTAAAATATGTATTAACTGATGGATCATGGTTTGTTATAAGGCCTTCAGGAACTGAGCCAAAAATGAAAATATATGCTGCAGTTATAGGTGAGAACCTGGAGGATTCAGATTTTAAATTACAAAAGTTTAAAGATGAAATAATTGAAAAAATTAATAAAATTTTAGGATAAGATGAAAACAGGCTGGTTAAATGATAATGGAACATGGTATTATTTAAAAGCATCAGGTGAAATGCTTTCAAATACAACAGTATATGGCTACAAGCTAGGGGCAGATGGCGTTTGGATTGAGTAAGCTATGTATTCGTCTCACGAATATTTCTTTTTAAAATTTATGAAAACTCTCACCAAAGGTTGAAGAACCAGAATTTTTATTTAGTGTCAAACCATAAGTGTATTATAACGTTTATAAAAAATTATAAATCATAAGTTAAAAATAAAATTAAAGATAGCAGATAAGGTTACTAGGCACATGAAATCTTATCTGCTTTTGTGTTTTAAGCAAATATATTATAGGGTATATATGAAAGATACGGGGTGCCTGAATATTGGATTGTATCATCAATGAGCAAAAAACATGGATTTATTAGTTAATGGATAGTAAGTATGAATTGAGAAATAGCTGTACACTGAACGATAAATTCAAGTCTATAAGATTTGAGGAATCAGAAATAGATTTATCAGAGGTTCAGTTGACTCAGGAAGAATAAATGTGTAAATTGTATTATGAAATAAACATTAAACTAAGAATTATAAGAATGATATGACGGATAAGACAAATTAATAATCTTATCTGTCATATTTTCTTTCATGTGCCTTATTTTCTACATTTAAAGTTTATCCTTAATATGTAAACATATAAAGGTATTTGTAATAAAAAGAAAAGTATTCAATAGTAACTAATATTCAATTAAATAACCCAAAATAAAACTCCCAATTAAATACAAAAATTCAACAAAAAGTGTGGACAAGGATATATAAAGTTGCTATAATAAAATTCGTAAACCAAATTAATATTTTTTAACCGAAGTATTATTAACATACTTAATAAATTAAAACAGAAGATAAAACTTTAGGAGGAATATACAAATGATAAAAAGAATGAGTAAAGCAACAACATTACTAATAGCTGCAGCAGCAGTTGTTTCATTAATACCAGCAACTGGTGCTAGCGCAGCAACAACACAATTAGCAACAAAAGACGGAACTATTGATAAAGCAATAGCTTTTAGTAATGGAAATTACCTTTATGAAGGTTATAAAAACGACAATGATAATGACGGATTATATTACAACTCAGGAGATCAAGATAAGTCATTAGATTCTGTTTCAAATGCAGACATTGAAGGTACATATGCAGATAAATATGCATACACTCTTGATGGAAGTGATCAATATCTAGTGGATTTATCAAATGGAAATGTAAGTGATGATCAAACTCCAGAAGATGATGCAGATACAGCTGCAACAAAATTAAAGACTGCTTTAAAGAAAACTGACAGATATGGAAGTTCAATAACTGTAGATTCATCAAACTTAGGATATAATTCTTCAACTGAAACTGGAATATTAACAGGAAACAAATTTGGAGATAACTGGTATGAATACAACGTTTCAACAACTGCTAACGACGCAGCAAGCAACACAGTTAATGGTAGTTTATATGGATTCACTAATGGAAGTGGACAATATATAGATGCTTCTCATGTAGCAAACATATATGCATACAGCACAGAAAAGGCTAAAATGGTTAAAATAGACAACTTCAGTAACTCAAAGGATGATGTTGATTCTGATTCAGGCTTATTAGCAACATTAGCAAAAGCACCACAAGTATTAACTCAAGATAAAGATTATATCTATGCTTTAGTGACAGTTAATATAACTGATACAGATAGCAATGCAATAATGGCTGGAACTACAACTGGAGCAGCAGTTACAGGTGTAACAACAGGAACTGTAACTCAACGTACTTATATCCAAAAAATATCTAAAGCACAAGGAGATCAAGTTGATGGAGCTTATACACCAAAGACTGTAGACTCTTATGAAGTTCTTGGAGCAGATGACCAACTTGATTCTGGTGATGCTAAAGATGCTGGAGCAGCTATAACTAATGCTTTAGAAAATGGAAAAGTAACAGTATCAGGAAGTCAATTGCTTGCTGTTGAAGTTACTTCTGGAAATGTTAAAGTAACATCTATTGACTTAAAGAAGGACAAACTTAACTATTTAAAAGTTAATGGTACTCAAGTAAATGCTGATAAGGTAGATGCTTACGTAGCAGAAAAGAATGATTCAGATGATATAGATGTAAATTCAGATTATTCAAGTGATGCATATGATGTTGATGTTAACGGAAATGTATGGGTTGTAGCAGATGGAAAGATTTCTAAATTCCAAGATAATAAATTTGAAGATGTTTATTCAACTGATAGCTCATTAGATGCAATAAGCGTATATGACGATAACGACATAATTGCTTGGAAAGAAAATGGAGATATCTACACAACTGTAGCTGGAACTGGAACTGGTACTACTACACCTCCAGCAGGAACAGCTGGCTGGGCTAAGAACACAGATGGAACTTGGTCATACAACAAAGCTGATGGAACTAAAGCTACAGGATGGGTACAAGATGGAGCTTGGTATTTCTTAAATGCTAACGGAATCATGCAAACAGGCTGGGTAAATGACAATGGAACTTGGTACTTCTTAAGTGGTTCAGGTGCTATGAAGACAGGCTGGGTAAATGATAACGGAACTTGGTATTACTTAAATGGATCAGGAGCAATGGCTACTGGTTGGGTAAATGATAACGGAACTTGGTACTACTTAAAATCATCAGGGGCAATGGCTACTGGTTGGGTAAGTGACAATGGAACTTGGTACTACTTAAATGCATCAGGTGCAATGTTAGCTAACACAACTGTTGATGGTTATGTATTAGGAGCTTCAGGAGCTTGGA
>NZ_LZZL01000089.1:0-20789 GCF_002006495.1 Clostridium sp. BL-8 | reverse complement strand
TTTCTTTAAAATGAGTAGCATCCATAAAACATTCATCAATACTGTATCTTTGAATTTTAGGAGAATATTCACTAAGCAGCTTATATAATGCATCGCTTGACCTTACATACCAATTATAATCTGGAGGATAGACTACAAGATCTCTGCATTTAAGTCTTGCTGAATATATTGGCTCTCCAGTCTTTATCCCATATTTTTCCGCTGGTATTGAAGCTGCAAGTATTATCCCATGTCTGTTTTCTTCGCTACCACCAATTACTGAAGGTATCTTTCGTATATCAAGCTCACTTCCATATTGCAAAAGCTTAACTGCAGTCCATGAAAGATATGCTGAATTCACATCAATATGAAAAATTATTTTATTTTTCTCATTAACCATATAATCACTCCAAACATATGTTCTTACAGATATTATATTGAACATATGTTCTGTTGTAAAGGGGGATTATTGATTTATATCTAATTCGCGGTAATCTTCCATATCATCACATTATACTTGCACATAGCCATTAACTCTACAATTCCATTTAAGGAATTAAATAAATCTTTATTAATTAATATTTCACTTTTACTAACATAGTCAAAAACAAAATTCCAACCATCTCTTATTCTTAAGACTTGCTGCTCATAACTTAATTTATGCCCACGCTTAAAAACCAAGGTCACATTGAACCTTGGTTTTTTCTTTACAATATATCTTGCTTTACATTATTTTATTCAAATGAAAAGCTATTTACAATCTTTGTTGTCTTATTAAGATAATCTTCAGCTACTTTATCAATTCCATCACAGATATATTTAAGAGAACACCCTTCACATTTATTTAATATCTCCTCATCCAATAAGGAGCAAGACAGCTCATAATCAAAAGTTGAATTTCTAATGGCAAGAGCAATCTGCTTCTTATCAAACACTTCCCTATCTTCTGAATTAATATTAATTTGATCTTTAATCATAACCATGCACACTCCAATAACAATAATTTACTTGCAGCCTCAAAGAAATTTATCCTATAGCTAGCATGCGTAACACACTCACTTCTTCAAGTGGCGCTAACGGCTGCACGCTCCTGGATGAGTAAAACTCTATCTGCTGCTATTATGGATATATGTTTTAGGCTTTAAAATAACATTAGAAATCAATAATATTTTCATATCAATACCTTCTTAAGCCGCATTTTTCAAGCATATTCTAAAGAATATTTATGGTAATATTGTTCGGAATTTATATTCTTATATTCTTCAAAATATATATTCTTATATTGTAATATTCTTCTGAATAAATATTGTACAGAATATTTACAGTAAACCATATTAGAATATGCGCCATTTTAGCATATATCCTAAGTAAAAATACTTGTAAAGGAGAGCACTTATGCCTAGAAGAAAACAAATCGAACCACCTAAAAATGATTTTGCACCTGATGAAAGTGAAGAAATAATAGGGTTTTCCTCAGAACCAATTGCAGCCGGAACCTGCATTTCATCTTTTTCTTTTGATGATGAAGCTGATAGTCTCGACATAATTGATACTGTTAAAAATTCTTCAGTTCCAAATAATACTACTGCATGTTCTTCAGCTGATGCCAATAATAAATCTGTATCCATAGCTGAAACTCAAATATCTAAGAATAATATTACAGCAAAAAATTCAACTAAAACTTTTGATATATATAATGATAAATTTCCTTCAGATAACAGAAAGACTCCAGTTGCAAATGGTATAGCACCACCCATTGATGGAGAATTTCTGGATATTAAAAGAACCTATATGCTTAGAGCTTCCACTGTTAGAAAAATTAATGAACTAAAAAGCATACATCCTGATCTAAATATTTATGTAAGTACAATAGTTGATCTGGCTATAGCCTACTATTATAATTATATAACTAATGAAGGTGGTTTTCAGAAATAACACTATAAAGTTTTTATCCATAACTATTATTCAATTATTTATCTTTCTTACTGTGACTTATTAATTTTCGCCATATATCCTATACAGGAGGTGAAAAATTATGGATTTAAATGAATTAGTTAACTCAATAATTAATAATGGTTTCGCGGTGGTTGTTGCCGCATATCTATTAATCCGGTTAGAAAAACAAATTGATAACTTATCAACATCAATCAATAAACTCAATACCATAATATCAGCTAAACTTGGAGTAGCTATAGATACAGATAATTCCGATGATTCTCATAATGTAGCTTGAGAAAAGGGGCTATCGCACTAATTATTTAGTGCGATAGCCCCTTAGTTTCTAAGATTAAACAATCACTTGTTTTTCACTTTACGCTTCTATATTATTATATTTTGTAATATTCTAGATCTAGCTTTTGGCTTAGATGTTGTTATAGTTTTTTATTTCAACTCCATTCCAGGAACACGCTTTCGAATAGCATCCAATTCGGCTTCATCAGAAATTCCCTGCCAGTCATAGCGTGGTGTATATGGTGCTTCTAATGCTCGTATTTCTTCTTCTGTAAGCTCAATATTCAGAGATGCAACAGCATCATCAATTTGCTCGATAGAATTGGCTCCAACGAGTGGTGCAGTCACAACTGGCTTGCTACGAAGCCAAGCAAGTGCAATCTGTACTCGTGATACGCCTCTTGCGTCAGCAATCTTGCCAACTGCATCGATAATCGCATGATTTGATTCTTCCTCTGCGGGAGAATACAACATATCGGCATAATCACCATCAGTCTTAGATCTAGCACTAGTCTTGGCCTGCTCGAACGGACGAGCAAGACGGCCACGAGCTAGCGGACTCCATATAATCGTCCCAACGCCCTCATCAAGGCAGAGTGGAATCATCTCGCGCTCTTCCTCACGAGCGAGTAAGTTGTAGTGATTCTGCATTGTAACAAACCTAGCCCATCCATGCTGTTTCTGCAAATGAAGTGCCTTGGCAAACTCCCAGGCATGCATTGATGATGCCCCAATATAGCGAACCTTCCCCATCTTTACGAGATCATTCAATGCCTCGAGTGTCTCCTCAAGCGGCGTCGAGTGATCGTTACGATGGATTTGATAAAGATCAATGTAATCAGTACCAAGTCTCTCAAGCGAATGGTCAATTTCGGTCATAATCGCCTTTCTAGACAATCCACGGCCATTTGGACCTGGACGCATTGGATGACGCAGCTTTGTAGCAATAACGACATCATCGCGATTTGCAAAGTCTTTGAGTGCACGACCGAGAATCTCTTCGCTAGATCCATTTGAATACATGTTGGCAGTATCGAAAAAGTTGATCCCAGCCTCCAGTGCATGTTTAATGAGTGGTCGCGCATCTTCCTCACCCTTTGACCATACAGGATGGCCGCGATCAGGTTCACCATAAGTCATTGCACCAATTGCAATTGGTGACACATCAAGACCAGTTGTTCCAAGTTTAATGTATTTCATATTATTCTCTTCCTTTCTCCGTTATGATACAGTAGAAATGTTTCCTGCTTTCTCTTACTATTATTGCTCAAGACATTATTTTTTAGTAGTACATTTCTGCATAAAAATTGCCTAAAACCGCAATTGTTTATATTTTACTAATTGAACTCCACTTTCATTTGAGCTATACTAAATAAAAGATTATATTATAATAAAAAATAAAGGTAATGTGATAAAAATGAAAATATCAAAGCAAATGTTAAAAGCAACAAATATTTTAACGCCTGGCCAGCCCCTATTAAACAATCAGGAACTGTTGACCAGGCTGATCTCACTAGCAAACACAATTACAACTGCAGAAGGTAATACTAAAACTGTCATACCCTATTTATCAATCTGTCGCCATACTTATGAATCACCATTAATTCCAAGTGTACTTTCACCAGCTTTTTGTCTTATTCTGCAAGGAGAAAAAGAGCTTCATCTTGGAGAGCATATTGCACATTATTATGAAGGGGACTATCTGGCCTCCATAATTGATATGCCTGCATCTGGAAAAGTCGTTGGAGCAACAAGGGAGTTTCCTTATATAGGATTGCGTGTGGACTTTACAGCAGAGGAAGTTGCTTCTGTCGTGGCCGAGGCTGAAATTGAGCTTCCTTCTAGAAACAAGAAACCAAGCACAGCCGCTTTCATTGGGAAATCAGATATAGGACTTCTTGAACTGTTCTTGCGTGTTCTAATCCTTGCCAATACTCCTTATCCAGATCCATTCCTCTCCACACTTATGATGCGTGAGATGATCTATCGCTTAGTCTCAGGAAAATATGGACACTTATTTCTTCAGCAGTCCCTCTATGATAAGCAGTCTGATGGTATAGGGAAAGCAATCGGGTGGATAAAGGAAAATTTTTCTAACCCATTTACCACTCTTCAGCTTGCTAAGATCAGTAATATGAGCGTATCAAGCCTCCAACACAAGTTTAAAGAGGTTACAACAATGGGACCTTTGCAGTATCAAAAACAATTGCGTCTTCAGGAGGCTAGGCGCCTTATGCTGACCAGCTCTATAGATGTCACCACCGCTGCACTAGAAGTCGGCTATGAAAGTCCCTCTCAATTTAATCGAGAATATAAGCGGCTCTTTGGTTTATCCCCGCTTAAAGATATTAGAGAAATTCAAAACAACCCATATAATATAAGTGAAAGTGAGGTATAATGCTCTAACTTTTCAGTCAATATCAGCCTTTTCTAATGCACTATAAATAATATGACAATGTACGGTTTTCTTTATATCTCACTCCATACTGGCATTGTGTATTTTTATATTTTCTTATCACATTCACCTATTAATTTCATATAATAAAAGATAAGTAATATATTATGGACTTTTACTAATTCTCCTTGTTTTAGGCTCCTCTTAACAGGGGCCATTTTTAATATCACAAATTATCCTATAAATTTGTTTTCATATTATTAATTTGATAGTCATAATATCTAATATGCATAATTCTTATTAGGTAGGTACAACTATGACATTTTTAGATAACCTAAGCCCTGAAGACTTACTAGTTTTAACTAACGCTATTGCTGTTTCACTTTCAAAAAACAAAACTGCTGATGAAATTAATGTGATTGGAAACTTTATCGTAGGTATAGGATGTTTAATGTTAACAATTGCTTCTCAGGAGCAATATCTAACTATATTACAAGAGCAGTATAAGCAAAAAAACAATGCTAATAATAAAACTACACCTGAGGATGATACTATAATTGGCTGATAATTTAAATATAATACTTACAACAGCTTACTACTAATAAGTGTCTAACCATTTTATATAAATTCACACCAGGTTAGACACTATTGATTGATTTATTTCTCTTACTCAGCAGACTTAGTTGCCTGAACTACACCATGTGGGTGTTGAGGTGGTGCATAAATAGAATATACTTTAAGTGGTTTATTACCTGTATTTATAACATTGTGCCAAGTACCAGCAGGTATCATTATTGCAAAACCATCACTGGCGTTTGCTTGAAAATCTAGATTATCTTTACTTTTTCCCATTCTAACCCTTCCTTGTCCATCTTCAATACGAATGAATTGATCAATATTTGGATGAATTTCTAAACCTATATCATCACCAACCTTAATACTCATCAAAGTAACTTGAAGATGACTTCCTGTCCATACTGCAGTACGGAAATTATTGTTCTGCTTAGTTGCTTCATCAATATTAACTACATAAGGCTCAGGACCATGATCCTCCAATGTAGTTTGATTACTCCCTGTACCTGTTTGTGAATAATCAGCTCTTAAATCACACTCATTTTCATCAAAGAGTGTACTATATGGAACATATCTAAAATAAGAATTTTGATATCTCCACTTATCATTATTCTCCATATTATTTAATCCTTTATATTAATTCAGAATTATAATATGTTTTTGCTTTTGTAAATGTGCTGTGTTAGTTATTGATAATTTGAATTATCCAAATTATTGTATTATTCAGTTTTTAAGTATATTTATTTTTGTATTTATCACAACTATAAATACTTTTAGAAGGCTCTAAATGAATCATAATTTCAGAATTAGTTAAGGATTTTTTTATATCAGTTTCAATTTTATCACATACATCATTTGCATCTTTTACTGTCATATTTTCAGGAAACACCAAGTGTAATTCAATATATCTAATACGTCCAGATTTTCTTGTTTTAAAATTATGGTAACTGCAATAAATAGTTGAAGATTCATGTAGGATAGTTTCAATAACCGTAATTTCATCGTTTGATAACTTAACATCCAAAAGTGGGTTAAATGCAGCTATCAATAATTCAATAGCTTCTCTTAATATAAATATAGCAACAATAATAGCCACAATTGGATCTAAAAAATTCAAATTTGTTATCCACATGAGGAACAAACCAATTCCTACACCCAATGATGTATAAACATCAGCCTTCAAATGTAGAGCATCTGCTTCAAGAGCTATTGAATCTTCTTCTTTAGCTACCTTATAAAGCTTCTTTGAAACTATAAAATTTATAGCTGAAGAAATAAACATAACTAAAAATCCAAAGCTAATTGATTCTACTTCAGCAGGTACCATTAATTTTTTTATTGCTTCAATTGTTAGCCAAATGGAAGCAATTAGTATAAGAAGTGCTTCTATTACACCAGAAACATTTTCTATCTTGCCGTGTCCATAAGGATGTTTATCATCAGCTGGTTTATCCGATATTTTTACAGAAAAAAAGGCTATAACAGCTGCCAACAAATCCATAGTCGAATGGATCGCTTCAGATAGTATGCTTACTGAGTTAGTAGTAAGCCCAACAATCAGTTTTAAAATTATCAATATACTATTTGAAATTAGAGATAATTTTGCAGTTTTAATTTTTACATTCATATAATATTCTCTCCTTCAGATCAACATAAGTGTTATCATTTGATAAAATAATTTAATAACATAGTATATTTATATTCGTAGCAATTCCTGATGTGAATGATGACCTTTATTATCAATTGATAGCGCCTATTATATTGTTTTATCCAAAACAATCCGATTATTATATAAATTACTAATATCGCATTATCTAATTTCCAAAGAGCATCTTATAATTTACTACTTCAAATTTACAAAGTGTTGATTAATTAATATATCAAACAGTGTAGTAAATCATTCCCTTTAGAGAATAAATATAAGTGATTTAATTAATATTTATCATATTTGCTATTGACGTACTGTTATCTATGGTAGTAAAATAAGTACGAAAATAATAATTTTGTTAGGTGAGGCTCCTATATAGATACATGCTGCTGCCCCGAAACGTCGAGAGACGCCAATGGGTCAACAGGTATTACCGGATTAAGGTTCTACTTAATGTAGCCGAAAACCATATGGTTTTCTATGCTATATAGTGCTAAAACTCAACGAGTGGAGATGGATATCAGCAAATATACTTTGGTTAAATGCCTTGTATATTTATATCGTGGTGCAATTTTAGCCCCTTCACTTTGAGTGATGGGGCTTATTTTATTATTTAAAGGAGGTGTTATCCAATGGATGACTGTGAAACGGATCATTATATTATACATTTTTATTTAAGTTCAAGTAATACTAATTTCAGGGCATTAATTGGATACACACTTTTTATGCCCTAATTTGAAAGGGTGAACCATATGGAAAAGGTAACAAATTTATTTTTAAGTAAAATTATGCATAAAGATATTCATAATATTTCAGGACAAATAATTGGTAAATTAAATGATCTTATTTTTGATTTCAGTCAAGAAAAACCTACTGCATTATATATACAGATCACAAATTGGAAAAAATCTTTTTATTTGTCTGCTGAAGCATTGGAAATATACAGAGATAAAAAAGAAAAATATTATATTAAAATTAATAGCAATAATCTTATAACAAAGTTTCCTAATGAAGAAGATATTTTTTTAGTGAGAGACTTTTTAGATAAACAAATAGTTGATATAAACGGAAGGAAAGTAGAACGAGTTAACGATGTAAGACTTGGAAAAATAAATTCTAAGTGGAATCTTGTAGCTGTTGACATAGGAACTAGAGGGTTACTTAGAAGACTCGGAGTCGAGTATCCATTCATTATATTGACAGAAACCTTTAAATACAGGTTAAGAAATAAGCTAATAATTTGGGATGATGTTCAAACATTATCTACTGGTGTTAGTAATTTACAGCTTCAAATGCCTGCAAATAGAATCGAAACCTTACACGCTGCAGATATAGCTGATATAATTGAAGATCTTGATAATAAAAGTAGAGATATATTATTTCAAAGTTTAAATAATCAAAAGGCTGCTGAGGTTCTAGAAGAAATTGACACTGATGTTCAATTAAATTTGTTAAAATCTGTGTCTGACGAAAAAGCTTCTGATATATTTGAAAGCATGCCATCGGATGAGATCGCAGATATTTTGGAAGAAATGGATGAAGATAGAGTTGAAAAACTATTAACTAACATGGATGAAGAAAGCCAAGGCGAAATTAGAGAGCTCATGGAATACGAAAAAGAAACAGTAGGAAGTATTATGTCAAAGGATTTCCTAACTTTCTTGCCTGATATAACTGTAAATGAAGTTTTTGAATGGATTCAAATTAATTCTCCTAGCGAAGATGAAAGTTATTATATATATATTACAAATGATAAAGATAATCTTATTGGAGTTATTTCTCTATTTTCACTTATTACCGCAGATAGAAATACTAAACTTTATAATATTATGACTACTAGACCTGAAAGTTTAAGAGATACAGATGAAATAGATGATGCAATCAGCATAATGCATAAATATAATCTTGTATGTATTCCTGTTATCGACGAAGATAATAATCTGGTCGGCATAGTATCACTAAATGATAGTATTCATGAACATTCACACTTAAGGAGGGTTGCACTATGAAGAAATCATTATCTAATAGATTTAAAAAAATACTTTTTATTATGACTATTATTGGCCCAGGACTAATTACTGTAAATGCTGGTAATGATGCTGGTGGTATTACAACATACGCTTCAGTTGGTGCATCCTATGGATATAAAATGTTATGGGGATTACTTTTAATTACCTTTAGTCTTGGAGTAATTCAAGAAATGAATGCAAGAATGGCGGTAGTAACCGGCAAAGGCCTATCAGATTTAATTAGAGAGAAGTTTGGAGTTAAACTTACTTTCTTTGCAATGGCTATTTTATTAATTGCAAATATGGGAGTTGTATTTGGAGATTTTGCAGGAATAGCAGCAAGTTTAGAATTGTTCGGTATAAGTAAATATCTATCAATTCCTATAGTTTCTATACTGATTTGGGTTCTTGTTACTAAAGGCTCTTATAAGAAAGTGGAGAACATTTTTTTACTTTTTACTTTTGTATTTTTTACTTATATTATATCAGCATTTTTAACTGGACCAGATTGGGGTAATGTGTTTAAATCAATGGCTACTCCTACCCTTGAATTAAATTCAGGTTTTCTTCTTACGTTTATAGGAATGATCGGTACTACAATTACTCCTTATATGCAGTTTTATTTACAATCATCAATAGTAGATAAAAAAATAAGCCTATCTGATTATAAATACGAAAAACTTGATGTCTACTTAGGTGCATTTTGGGGGAATGCAGTAGCGTTTTTTATAATTATCTGCACTGCTGTAACTCTTTATAAAGCTGGTATAACAATAACTAGTGCACAAGAAGCAGCTATTGCTTTACAACCATTAGCTGGAAAAGCAGCATTTATACTTTTTGGTGCTGGGCTTTTTGGTGCTTCAGTACTTGCTACAGCTGTTATTCCCCTTTCTACATCATATGCTATATGCGAAGCCTTTGGCTGGGAAAGCGGCGTTGATAATGACTATAAAGAAGCACCTGCTTTCTTTGGAATATATACTGGTATAATTCTTCTTGGAGCATTATTTATACTTATTCCTGGAATATCACTTATTCAAATTATACTTATTAGTCAGCAGATAGCTGGAATATTATCTCCAATAATATTAACCTTTATGATAATTTTAATTAATGATAAACGCATAATGGGTAAATATGTGAATAACAAAACTCAAAATATTATATCTTGGTTTACTGTTGTATTTATAATTATCCTATCAATAATTTTATTTGTGTCACCATTATTTTCATAATTCATTTTATATAAATTTCAATGATAAATTGCTATTAAATTTAAATAGATAATTAAGGACTTATAATCTAAATAGCGATATGATACTAATATTTATATAATTATAAAATCTTAGTTTTTAATAAATGCTTAAACTTATTAAAAATTAAGATTTTTTATTTCTTATTAATAAATCATTCTTCCTATCTATTCATTATTAAATCTATTGGCGTAGCAAATACAGCTCCCTCTTCGACCATATTCTTGAGTTCACTAAGCAAATCATTTAAATATTCACATGGTACAACGCATTCTATTACAACAGGCATCTTTTCACTAAAAGAAAATAATTTTTGTTTATGAACAACTCTATCTTTACCGTATCCAACAAGTCCTTTAGTTACCGTAGCCCAGATAACTTTCTTTTTCTGAAGAAATTTTAAAACCTTTTCATACTCTTCCTTTTTAAACCACGCATTATCTTCTTTTGTGTAAATTTTAACTACACAATACTTATTGATATTCATACATTTTTCCTCCATACCTCTAATAACGGTTACTTGTCCATGTGGTATATATTTTATGAGGTCTTGTCTAGCTCTTTCTATTTTTTTATTATCAGCAACTGTCTCCATTATAATTGCTAAATCGTTAAATTCTATGTCTTCAAGTGCAATTGAATGCATTATGCTTTTGTAATCAAGACTTAATTCTCCCCTCCTAATAGTGAGCCCTGGAAAACCTTCTTTCCATAGAAAATCTTCTATCCATTTATAAGTTTTACTCGAATTTGAATTGAACTCATGCTCTCCCACTACTATTCTCATCAAACTGTTCATTTTATTAATCACTCCTCTCTATGGATTTTTAAACGATTTATAAAATTAATTCTTTCTTTTAATACTAAGTTATGTTTCAAATACTCTATTTTCTATTGCAATAAAAAAATAAAACATATTTTTTTAGCCATTAAAAGAATATGTTTTATCTTAATAAGATTGTAACAATAAAGAGTAGTTTATTCTTAGGCGCAGTGTATTTGAAAGAATTTTATTTTCCTATATATTCCTTATAAGGTATACGTACTGCAACTCCTGTATCATCAAATTTGTATGCCGTACCTTCAAGCGGACTTCTATCATTAACTAAATTCATACCTATAACATAACAAGCCTCTGCCATAGCTGAATAATCCTGAAAAACAGACCCTGTCATTTCTCCATTTTTAATTAATTCTTGAGCTGCTGGTATTGCATCTATTCCTACAACTGCTATTTTTTTCGTATTATCTCCTTTATTATATCCATACTTTTGTAGCACTTCGATAGCACCTATTGCCATTTCATCATTGTTAGAAATTATAGCTTCAATTCTACCATCATAATGTAAAAATAATGGTTCGAAATTTTCCTTGGCTGTTTCTCTGTTCCAATTGCACACTGTTGATGCAAGTTCTTGAGTCTCTATTCCTGCATTATTAATAGTTAAAACAGAATATTGTGTTCTTTCAATTGCTTCTTTATTATTAAGTTCTCCAATTAGCATTACATATTGCAATACATTATCTCCATTAATATCAATAGCTGCTTTGTTTTCATTCCATAAATTAATAAGAATTTTTCCTTGAAACATACCTGCTTGAGCTGCATTTGTTCCTACATAAATAGCCTTACTATATGATTGAACTGAAGTAATATTAAATGGTTCCCTATTAAATAAGACCACTGGAATATTATGTTCTTTAATTCTATCAATAATATCATATGCACTTTTTACATCTACTAAATTTAATAGTATAAGATCAACCCCTTTGCTTTTAAGTAACATTTCAATGGTTTGATTTTGTACTTCTTGGTTATCCTTGCCATCATAAAAAGTGAATTCAATTTTACCTTCATTATTCTTTTGGATTTCTTCTAGGCTTTTGCGAACTAAAGAAATATAAACATCATCAGATCTATATAATAATACAGCTGCTTTAACGGGATTCTGTTTTTCATTTGCTGCTTGAGCATAAGTTTTTTTATAACTGTTTGAAAATATAATAGTAATTATGAAGACTAAAGCCTCTACAATCGATATTATCTTTTTCAATAACTTCATTTAAATCCCTCCTTATATGCTTAACATTACTATTATCTATAAATGCACAAATACTTATTCAGGTAAATATACTTCATAGTTTAAATTTAGATACATCTGTCTTTTTCAATCTTCCGCTTGGCCAATGGCTTCTTGATAATTTTTTTATTACTCTGAAAGTATCTCTATCCCAATATCTTTTTGAAGCCTATGAAAAAAAACTAATATAAAAGAAAAAAATAGTAATCAATTTAAAATTGTATTACTATTTTTTAATCTATTTAATAATAAAATTTCGGAATTCCTCTTTTATTATCCAAGCCTGGTATAATTGGCGGTATAAACTCATTTAATCTTTCCAGTCTGCTTGATTCAATATTATTTGTATCTCCCCTAGTTAAAATAGCATTTAAATCATTTTGAAGCAGCTTTAAACTATTAAATGCACATACTTCCCCATATCCCCATGATGGATTTGGATATGTTACATCTGTACGTCTTCTATTAGCACCTTTCACTAAGTAATATTTTAATCTTTCACCAAAAAGATATGGATCATTCCCTTTTATTATTCCCCATTGCATCATTAATGCACATATTCCTGCTACTTGAGGTGCTGCCATTGATGTACCAGTATTACTGGTAAATCCCCCCTCTGGCATTGGTCCAAATATTTCTTCTCCTGGTGCAACCAAATCTGGTCTTACTGAATTATCTTCATTTAATGCTCCCCTGCCACTAAATGAAGATAAATTATTAGTTTTATAATTATAGCTTCCAACAGCGATAATATTATTAACTGTTGCTGGTATTCCTAAAGTATTATATTGGTTTGGTTCTAAAAATTTTGTTTTTGGATTAAGTCCTTCAAGTACTGGAAGCCAAATTGAATATGTTCCTAAATATTCATTTAAAACATTTATTTCTAATGTCCAAACTCCTTCCGCAAGAGAATTTGCTCTAGCAGAAAGAATTACTTTAATTTCACTATTTAACTCAAAAGGTTTAGATCCTTCTACATATATATAATACCTATTACTTCCTATAGCTCCCTCAATATATCCCTCTTGTATATTTATATTGCTGCTTTTCTGGCCAGTTGGATTGATTATACTTATTGACAAATCTGGTAATATTGGTTTATATATATTCATAACAATAGATTTTTCATCACTTGCTACATTAAAGATTTCTCTTTGAGTTTTCTTTAATTCTCCTCCAATGTGATGTCCTGCATCTCCTTCATTACCTGCTGCTATAACAATTGCTACTCTTTCTAAGTTTTGTACTGTTCTAATATATTGCTCTAGGAGACTGCTGCCATCATGTGCACCGTCATTTGTGCTTAAACTAAGACTGATAACTAATGGCATGTTAAGTTCTTTACTTTTATCTACTAAAAACTTAATTCCCTGCATTATTTGTGAACTTAGGGCGGCAGCTCCCCTAGCTGCCTTAACCATTGCTATAGATGCGTTAGGTGCTGCACCTCTATACATTTCATCTATTCTGCCTCCTCCACACGCAATTCCTGCTACAAGTGTTCCATGTCCTGTGTCATCAGTTAATGGAATTATTGAAAAAGGATTTGAAGACTTTATTGCCTCATTTATAGTCTGCTTATTATATATTTTTCCTCCTGCACTTAAATCATAAATGTATTCTATCCTTGTAGTTCCAGCATTATTCATAAATGCTGGATGTGTATAATCTATTCCTGAATCTACAAATCCAACTAATATACCTTCACCTGAAACATCAAAATCAGGTGATAATTGCTGTATACATGATACTTTATTACTTTCTTCATCTTGTTCATACAAGCTCTTAGGTAATTCTATATATTGAATAGTATTACTTAATGATAGTTCATCTAATTTATCTCTAGGAATATTAACAACTGCAAAATTAAATCCTAAATCTATAAATTTACCACCTAGTCCTTCAACGAATGCTCTTGTCTGCTCTGGAGTATCTCTATATAAAATTGTAAGTTCAATAATCCCCCCTTGAACTTCGTATTTTAAACCAAGCTGATCTAATATTGCCTTTGGCACATTAGTTAACAATCCTATTGATGCATCTACCTTTGAGGGCACTTGCCTTTTTAACTCAGACATAATAATCACACCTTAAATTTATATACATTCTTATATTATTCAGAAATATATTAAATAAATCAAAATTTATAGACCTTAGAAAATATTTTTCCAAGATCTATAAGAACTAAAGTTATAATAACAAGTCTAAAATGTTATGATTATTTTTCATCAGGCAAGGAAGTAAATTGTATTCATAGAGGGCTATTATTACAATTTGGTGATGTAGCATGGTGGAAAATAGCTGTGACAAATGGACTTGTTATTTTTTTGATTATGCCTCACATAATTTTGAGTAAAAAATCTCTTAACTGCACAAAATATAATGTCTCCATTAAAAATAAATTATATTAGACAAGGAGGATTTAGCATGAATATCAGAAATAAGTTTTTAGGCCTGATTTTAATGATTTTAATAAGCTTTATAAGCGGCTGCAACATGAACTATAATAGAAATTCTGTCTATAGTGATATATATAACGATAATGATAAAATAGCGCAAACAAATGAGAATCATATATATACAACAGCAGATTCTACTAAAGATTCTGATCAGAATTTATCTTTAAAATATAGTGGTTTTTTAGGTGTAGATGCAATTTGGAATATAAATTCAAAAGATGATGGTGAAATTACATTAGACTATGACTCAAATGTTAATAGTGGTGATTTTAAAGTAGTTTTAGTTAATCCTAAAAAAGAAATAGAAAACATATTAGTTGGCACAGACCACGGAAGCAAAACTCTAAAATTATCAAATGGAAAATATGTACTTAAGCTTGTTGGAAATAATGCAAATGGTAATATTAAACTTACAATTAGCCAAAGTAAAAATGCTGAAATAGCAATTATGGAAGAGCGATAATTAGGCATATGAAAAATAGATGTGACAGATGGACTTGTTATTTTTTTGATTATGCCTTAAGCAAATTCAATACAAAGACTGCTAAACAATTAATTAGTTGTTTAGCAATTCTTTTATTGATAGTAATGCTTCTTCTGTCTCTAATGCCTTTATTCCAATCATTTTAATATTAATACCTTTTTCTTTTAACTTATTTCTTAGTCTCTCAATGAAAACACCTTCACCATCAACTTCCTTATTATTTTTTGAAGTTGTATTAACACCACAGCTTGGTGAACGATTGATTCCTATAACTCCTGCTACAGAAAATCCATTATTAATATATTCGTCTATCTGAAATACAACTTGATTTACAAGTTTATTTAGTATTTCAGCAGCAGTTGGTTTATTCATGCTGTCTCTTATTCTCGTATTTTCTACAACAACATCTCTTTCTGCCCCATGAATATCACCTCTGTCTAAGCCTAAACATAGTGTTTCAGGACAAGGCATTTGTATTATTCCAACTTTTGACTGGATAAGCAATTTTAAAACACTTTCATTTGTTGCTGGGTAATCAGCTGTCCCATCTGAAATTGAGTTTTGATTTAAAATACAATGCGAAACTAATACTACTTTTTTACTTCTACCATCTGAAAACATAATGTTATCCCTCCATTTTATCTATTATAAACACAAAATTTTAATTAGTTAAAGCAAATTCAGCAGCAGAAATAGAATGTATTGTAGTCGTATCGAAAAGTGGTATATCTATATCTTCCTGCTTTATTAATAATGGAATTTCTGTACATCCAAGAACTATCCCTTCAGCTCCATTTGAAGCTAAACTATTTATTATTTTTATGTAGTGATCTTTAGATTCTTCATTTATAATTCCTTTGCATAATTCATCATATATAATCTTATGAATTATTTCTCTTTCTTCTCTACTAGGAATAATTACATCAATATTAAAATTATCCTTTAACACTTTTTTATAAAAATCTTGCTCCATAGTAAAGCTAGTACCTAGTAGTCCTACCTTTTTAATTTTACTTTTAATTATCTCTTTACCAGTTGCTTCAGCAATATGCAAAACTTTTATTTGGGCTTTTTCCTCAATATCCCCTGCCATTTTATGCATTGTGTTTGTGCATATTACAATAAAATCCGCCCCAGCATTTTTAAGTTTCTTAGCAATATCAATCATAATGCAAGTAAGCTCGTCCCATTTATTTTCATGTTGCAATATTTCTATCTTTTCAAAATCAACTGAATACAAAATACATTTTGCTGAATGCAGTTTACCAAGTTTTAATCTCATTGTTTCATTTATAATTCTATAATAATCTAAGGTTGATTCAAAACTCATTCCACCTATTAATCCAATTGTCTTCACTTTTATCACTCTCCTCTTAATATATTTACATTTTTCATCTTATATTTATACTAAAACTTTCTACATCATTGATTACAAAATTCATATAAGTCTGATGATAGAATATAATCTAATTCCTTTATATTTTCCTTACTAGTTTCTGTAAAAATGAATCCAAATACATCAAGGCTTGGATTGTCTATCTTACGAAGTTCTAAAATATTTTCAAAATAATCATATAATTTATCATAATTAAATCTTGAACAAGGAATAGTTTTATCTGGCTTGTCTAATAAAATCAAGCTATAAAGTTTATCTTCTTTGCCGTTTAATATTTCTTTAAAATTAGGTTCTTTATTTTGTAAAAAGTACTCTATTGTCCTAATTCCATAAGCATAATAAGCAACATCAGTTGAAGAAAGACCTGCAAAGCGCATAGGATTAAACTCGATTGGACATATTATATCCCCATCAACCCTGACTTCTACATGAATTGGAATATTTCTAAGTTTTAAATATTCATTAGTTTTAGTTAAAAATAATTCAAATCTATCCTTAAAGGTTTCAATAATATCTTTACTTGTATAATAAACCCTATCACTTACATCTGTGGGTGAAGAAAATTTATGAGTAAAAATATTTAAAATTACTGGTTTTCCCTTATCATTGTAGTATGCATCTATAGCATACTCTGTCCCATTTATATACTGCTCAAGAATAAATTTCGAATTATCAATTACCGCTTTAGGAAATCTCTTCTTATTTTCTTCTCTATTATTCTTTATATCTAAAATGGCTGCCTCTAAGTCTTTCTTGTAATAAATTTTATATACTCCAACACTTAAGAATCCAACTGAAGGCTTTAATATAACAGGCGTCTTTAATAGCTCAAAATCAATTTTTCCTAATTCCTCTTCAGTAATTTCTTTATAATAAAAATCCGGATACATTGGACTTAATAATTCTCTGAATTTAGCTTTGTCCTTTAAAATATTTATCTTTTTAACAATTTCATTTTTTGATAAATTTTCATATACCCATTCTAAAGCATTCTCAGAAGTGGTATATATTTTATCCTTTGTTTCATATTCTTCCTTCATTTCACTAGAAGTAATTAAATTAAGTGGATATAATTTTGCGCATTCTTTTGCAAAATCATTATTTAATACTGGTACATTGTTATTGCTTAAATACTCTAATGTTAAATTTGAAATGTACGGTTTTTCTAAAATAACCATTTTTATACGCCCCCAAACAGAATATTGTTTGTTTTTTCCAATTATAACATTGCATATATTTGCATACAATATTATAATTGTATGCAAAACAATTTAATTTTAAACTTGGAAGGAGTATACATATGCCTGTCAATTCCTTTGATAATTATCCAATGACTTGGAAACCAAATATAGCTAATAAAACTGGTCCCTTATATAAGGTGTTATCAGCTTTATTAGAAGAAGACATAAAGAATGGAGTTTTGAAGCCTGGAGATAAACTGCCACCACAAAGAGAACTTGCTGATTTTTTAGATGTAAATTTAAGTACCATCTCTAGAACTTTTAAATTATGCGAACAGAAAGGGTTAATAAGTGGCGAAATAGGAAAAGGTACTTATATTTCATCTGATGTTAATGTTAATAGCACCCTTTTGAATCCAAGAAATGCCACAAACTTAATTGAAATGGGTGCTACATATCCTCCATATGAACAAAATAAATATGTAATTAAATTTATTGAAAATATGTTGCGTAAGCCAAACTCTGATAAGTTTTTAGAATATTCTTCACCCTGTGGTACCCTTGCCCAAAGGTCATCTGGAGTAAAATGGTTAAAAAAGTTAGACTTAAATATAAGTGAAAAAGATATTCTCCTTGCTTCAGGCGGACAAAATGCTTTATGTGCCATATTGTCATCTCTTTTCCAATCTGGAGATCGCATTGGTACCGATCCATTAATTTATTCTGGGTTAAAAACTTTGGCCAAAATGCTCGGAATTCAATTGGTTCCAATTATTCAGGAAATGAATGAGATGTCACCTATAGCTTTAAAAAATTATTGTAGAAATAATGAATTAAAAGGGATCTATCTAATTCCTGATCATCAAAATCCAACTACTCATACAATGTCTCTTAAAACAAGGAATGAAATTGCTGAAGTTGCAAAAGAATTTAATTTAATCATAATAGAAGATGGTATAAACAGTATGTTAAGTGAGAAAAATATTACTCCAATCGCTGCCTTAGCTCCAGAGCAGACAATTTATATTTCAAGTATATCAAAAGCATTATGTGCCGGGCTTCGCGTTTCTTTTATAGCTACACCACATATTTATAAGAAAACTTTAGAATCAGCTCTTTATAATATTAATATGATGATATCACCCTTCAATGCTGAAATTGTTCGTCAACTTATAAACTCTCCTATTAGAGATAAAATATTAAGCGAACGTAGAGATATAATAATTGAGAGAAACATTCTAACAGATACTATTCTTAATGACTTCCATATTTCTGGTGATAAATATTGTAACTTTCGATGGCTTATACTGCCAAAAGGCTGGAATGGTAAAATATTTGAGACGTGTGCAAAAAATGCTGGTGTACAAGTTTACTGTGCTGAGCGTTTTGCTATTGGGAATGCTTCTGTCCCTGCTGCTGTTCGTATTTCAATAACTGCTCCCAAAAATTTAGCTGAGCTTAAAAGAGGTTTAAATATTATTAAATCCATATTACAACATAATGATGCATGCACAATGAGTAATGCCGCACTTAAGTAAAAATAGAAACCTATCCTTATGTGGTATTTATAAGGATAGGCTTTATTACATTTCATACAAATTGTGTGTCTTTATTTTGTCGTATCATAGTATCAATTGTTCATTATATTTATTTTACACTTAACTATGCTATCCCATCTGCTGCTATTTTATCTCAAACTAAATATGTTTAGCTATTATGTTTTCAGGTACTTTTCCTTCTAATGATAAATAATAACTAGTTATAGGTTTTAAATTTTCATCTAATTCATATACTAGCGGTGTACCTGTAGGTATATTTAAACTTGCTATTCCGTCACTAGAAATATTATCTAAATATTTTACTAATGCTCTTAAAGTATTTCCATGAGCTGATATTATAATTTTTTTACCTTCTTTCAATTTAGGAGCTATATTTTCATTCCATTCTTCTAAAACCCTTTTTTCTGTATCTGCTAAATTTTCTGTTAATGGAATTTCACTCTCTTTTAAATCTTTATATTTTAAATCATGACCTGCATATCTTGGATCATCTTTTGTTAGTTCTGGTGGTTTTACATTTACAAATCTTCTCCACTTATGAACTTGTTCTTCTCCATATTTTTCTGCCGTTTCTGCTTTGTTAAGTCCTTGAAGCGCTCCATAATGTCTTTCATTAAGTTTCCAAGATTTATATACAGGTATCCACATTAAATCCATCTCATGTAATACTATACCCAATGTTCTTATTGCTCTTTTTAAAACAGAAGTGTACGCTATGTCAAAAATGAATCCATTCTTCTTAAGTATTTTTCCTGCCAATCTTGCTTCCTTAAGCCCATTTTCTGATAAATCTACATCAGTCCATCCAGTAAATTTATTTTCTAAATTCCAAATGCTTTCTCCGTGTCTTATTAATACCAATTTTATCATATACATATTCATTCCTTTCTTAAAATTAATTATTTAGACCCTTATCTTAAAATCATAACCCAACAAACTTATATTTGGTTTTAAACAAAGTCTATATTAAATTAATATATATTATAACTTATTATATTGGACATGTATACTTATTTGAAAATTATTCTCAATAAAGCATTATTAAAACTATAATTCTAAATCCTACTGCCAAAAACATCTATATATTTATAGATGTTCTTTAAATCTTTGGATTCGTATAATATATTTTTTATAAACTTACCAATACTATCAATAAACGATTTTTTATAATTATATTAGGAGTATAAAATGAAACTACTAAAGAAAATAGTCGCTATAATTATTACACTTTCAATTTTAACACCAAGTATATTTCAAATATATATTTCTAATTTTTATTCCATTGAAACAGTAAATACAACTAATCCCATTAGAGTTAGTCTCATGTTTAGTAATTATAATATAGCTTCTATAAAATTACTTATTGAAGATATGAAAAAAGTTGAACAAGAAAATTCAAAAACTGTACAATATACTTTTTATGATGGGAAAGGGAGTCAAAATCTTCAAGACACCCAACTTATAGATATTGTTAATAACAAAAAAGCTGATATTATAGCAATAGATATGGTTGATGTAGCTCATACTAAATATG
>NZ_LZZL01000088.1:0-21474 GCF_002006495.1 Clostridium sp. BL-8 | reverse complement strand
CACTGTGTGAAAGTTCGAGACACCAAATGCAAGATTTGGACTCTCACTTTTGGTTTTCTGCTCATCGGCATATTGACCTAATAGACCCGCTATGAGGGCAATTTGCCTCTTTGCCTGATGAAAAATATGAATAGCAACATTGGACTTGTTATTTACTTTCATAAGCCTAAATTTTAATTAGGGTGGTATTTATATCATAGTAATCATTTTTTTGTAAGGCTTGTCTATTCCATACCATTTTCAAAACTTTGGATTAATTCCTGTGGAAAATCCAACATTGTCATGTCTTTAATTATTCTTTTATATGGGTATTGAATTTCTTTTATTTGAACTTTCATTCCATCTTCTTTGTTAATATTAAGAATACAATAAGTACTATTAGGACGGCCAATTTTAGGCTTACCAACACTGCCGCAGTTTATATATACTTTACTTCCAAATTCTTTCATTCCAGGTATATGAGTATGGGCACAAATTAAAACGTCTTCGCTTATAGAACTCATTACTTCAAGGGTTTTATCTTCATCTTTTAAAAGATATTCATTGATTTTATCTGGACTTCCATGAACAAAGAGCAGTTTTTTATTCATAATATTTAAAGTTAATGTTGATGGTAAGTTTTCTAGAAAAAGTCTGTTTTCCTCTCTAAGCTCTCTAACAGTCCAAGGAAGAGAGAAACTGTTAATACGAGTTTCTCTTATATAGGAATATTCATTATCAACAACTGAACTATCATAATTGCCTTTTATACAAAGAATATGCCTTCTTCTAACCATTGAAATAACTTCATTAGGATGAGGACCATAACCAACTAAGTCTCCTAAGCAAATAATTGTATCAACTTTTTCAACATCGATATCTTCTAAAAGATTAATTAGGGCATAGACATTAGCATGAATATCTGAAATTACCGCTATTTTCATAAGCAATCCTCCTAAGTTATTTAAGAAATTATTAAAGTAGTATTTTATGCTTCTAAATATTTCTCTCCAACTATAACTACATCACCAGCACCTACTGTTAGTAATAAATCGCCAGAAGTAAGTTTTGATTTTACGTAGCTTAAGGCTTCATCATGAGAATGAACATTAGTACATACTATTCCTTTTTCTCTTATAGCATCTCCAAGTTCATCAGAAGATATAAGTCCAGTATTTTTTTCACGAGCAGCATAAATATCCATTAATATAAGCTCATCTACGTCATTGAAACATTCTGTAAATTCATTAAATAATGCTTTTGTCCTGGTGTAAGTATGAGGTTGAAAAATACAATAAGTTTTATTATGATGAATTTGTTTTGCAGTACTTAAGGTTGCTTTAATTTCAGTAGGGTGATGGGCATAATCATCAATTACAGTAACTCCGTTTACTTCACCCTTATACTCGAATCTTTTGTGAGCACCTTTGCATTTTGCTAATCCTGCAATTATATTGGAATCAGAAATATTAAAAATAAGAGAGACACAAATGGAAGCAAGAGCATTTAAAATATTATGCTTACCTGGCACATTTAAAGAAACAGTAAATAAGTTTTTAGAATCTTTATATACATCAAAGGTAGCACAGCCATTATTGTTAAATATAATATTCTTAGCGGTCAAATCAGCATCTTCAAATCCATAAGTCATTGTATTGCAGTTTGCTTTTTCTAAAATTTCTTTAACTCTAAAGTCACCAGCGTAACCAACAAGATACCCATCATTTGGAACTAATTCAGAGAATTGAGAGAAGGTATCAGTAATGTCATCTATATCCTTATAGAAATCTAAGTGATCTGCATCAATATTTAAGATTATACCGATATAAGGGAAAAACTTTAAGAATGAACGTTTATATTCACAAGCTTCAGTTATGAAATATTCACTATTACCTATTTTGAAGTTTCCACCAATCTCATCTAGCTCTCCTCCAACTAAAATAGTTGGATCTAAGTCACCAGCTAATGTAATATGAGAAAGCATAGATGTACAAGTAGTTTTGCCATGAGTACCTGTAACTGCTACGTTATATTTATGGCCTTTCATAATTTGACCTAAGAATTCAGCTCTATCCATTAATTTTATATTCTTTTCTTTAGCTTCTAAAAGCTCAGGATTATCAGATGGAATTGCAGCAGTATAAACTACTAAATCTACATTTTTAATGTTGTCTTTATTATGACCTATGTAAATTTCAGCACCTGAAGACCTTAATTTATCTATAATTGATGAATCCTTAAAATCTGAGCCCGATACCTTAAATCCACTGTTTAATAAAACAGCAGCCAGACCACTCATACTGATCCCACCAATACCTATGAAATGAATTTTTTTATCTTTATCTTCTATAAAATCGAAAGACAAATGATCAACTCCTTTTAATTAATAAGCATATATTTTTTAATCTTAGTTAAATCTTTAGTTTTATACTTTAAATATAATTATATACATTTTTCTAAAAATCAACCATAGGAAAAAATAGATACATATTATTTTATGCCTATTTACTGATTTTGTGAACAGGTTATAAACATATGAATGAACTTTATGTGTAAAAACATTGATATTAAATTAAATTTAGCATAAAATATGAATATTAAAAGGATTTAATATAAAAAAATTCGTGTGGGTGATAAGATGGAAAAATTTACGAGAAACAAAAGGGTAGTTGCTATAACCAAGATATTATTAGAGAATCCTAATAAAATATTAGGATTAAATAAGTTTTCAGAATTGTTAAATGCAGCAAAATCTACTACAAGTGAAGATATAGTAGTGGTTCGTGAAGTGTTAGAAAGACTTGAAATGGGAAAAGTTGAAACAATTTCTGGAGTGGCAGGAGGAATAAAGTATGTTCCTCAAATTGGAGAGGAAGAAAAGAGAGAGTTCGCATTAGAAATATGTAAACAATTAAGTGACGATGGAAGAGTCATTCCAGGAAATATAATATATATGACTGATTTAATGTATAATCCTAAAATAATAAATAAGGCTGGAGTAATGTTATCGTCATGCTTTCAAGGAAAAGATATTGATTATGTAATAACGGTTGAAACTAAAGGAATTCCATTAGCTTATGAAGTAGCTAGAAATTTAGGAGTACAATTAGTTATTGCAAGAAGAGACAGTCAAGTCACAGAAGGCCCAACAGTTACCATAAATTATGTTTCTGGAAGTGATGGCAGGCTGCAACAAATGTCACTATCAAAGAAGTCAATGAGATCATCTAGTAAATGTATATTTATAGATGATTTTATGAAAGGCGGGGGAACTGCTGTAGGAATTAAAGATCTGTTAAAGGAATTTGATAGTGAGCTAGTAGGAATTGGAGTGCTAGTAGATAATAAACAAATCGAAAAAAAATTCATTGATGAATATGTTTCAATTGTAGAATTAAAAGAAGTAGATAAATCAGCAATTATAGGGATACAGCCTTCGAAAACATTTTCTTAATTAGAAATACTGGATTAAATTGAGTTCTAATTTATAAAACAACTGACATATTATTTATTGGTTGAGAAAGATTATGCAGTCTGGTAATAAGATTTTTACTATATAAAGTTGTGGGATTAATAGAAAGAGTAATCTTTTAGTATTTATTATTTTATATGTTTATACAAAAAAATAAATTTTATAAGGATTTATCAAATATAAAAAAGGAATTTAGTAATTTGTGGAGAATTTATATAAATATTAAATATTTTTAAAGCAACTGGGAGGGGTGGAGTAAAGTGAAAATAACAGACGTTAGAATTAGAAAAATTGCATCAGAAGGTAAAATGAAGGGAATAGTTTCTGTTACATTTGATAATGAATTTGTAGTTCACGATATCAAAGTTATAGAAGGACAAGCGGGTTTATTTATTGCTATGCCTAGTAGAAAAACACCAGATGGAGAATTTAAGGATATAGCTCACCCAATAAATACGGAAGCTAGAGAGAAAATTCAAACTGCAATTTTAGAAGCTTATGAAAAAGCTGTTTCAGAAGAAGTTGTGGAAGGATAATGAATTTATGAGCAAAAGGAAGTTGTATATAACTTCCTTTTGTTTTGTGAAAGAAGATTTTGTAAAAAAATATTAGGTAGGCTGTGTGGTTGAAATACAAGTAGCTTTCCCATATAATTAATTTAGCATGAATATTGAATGAATTATTACTATAAAATAATCGTGTTAGTATAAATTTATAAATGAGGTGTTATATATAATGTATAAATGTGCTTTAGTTTTAGCGGCTGGTCAAGGTAAGAGAATAAAGTCAGATTTACCAAAAGTATTGCATAAAGTATGCGGTAAAGAAATGCTAAAACATGTTATAGATTCAGTAAGAAATTCTGGAATTAATGATATAGATGTAATAATAGGTAAGGGCTCAGAACTTGTTAAAGAAAGAACTTTAGATAAAAATGTATCATATTCATTACAAGCTGAACAATTAGGGACTGGGCATGCAGTAAAGTGCGCAGAAGAATTTTTAAAGGGAAAGAAAGGAGTAGTCGGAATATTCACAGGAGACACTCCTTTAATAAAGCAGTCAACAATTGAAAGATTATTTGATGAGCACATTGAAAATAAAAATTCGGCTACTATATTAACTGCTATTGTTGATGACCCAACTGGTTATGGAAGAATTGTAAGAGAAAATAATGAGGTATCAAAAATTGTAGAGCATAAAGATTGTACTGAAGAAGAACTCAAGATTAACGAGATGAATTCTGCAATTTATTGCTTTGATATTGAGTTATTACTTAGTGCATTAGGAAAAATAAATAATAACAACAATCAGGGAGAATATTATCTCACAGATGCTATAGAAATTTTGAAGTCTCAAGGGAAAAAAATAGGAGCAGTTGTAACTGAATATGAAGAAACTATTGGAGTAAATTCAAGAGTTCAATTAGCAGAAGCAGAAGAAATGTTAAAAAATAGAATTAATATTAAACATATGGAAAATGGAGTTACATTGATTGATCCTAAGACAATATATATAGGAACTGATGTTGAAATAGGAAAAGATACAATAATATATCCAAATAATATTTTAGAGGGAAATACAAAGATAGGAAGTAATTGTGTAATATATCAAAATTCAAGAATTGTAGACAGTACTATTGGAGAGGAAGTAGATATCCAAGCTTCAGTTATATTAGAGAGTAATATTGGTGATAATACTACTGTTGGTCCGTTTGCATATATTAGGCCTGAGACTAAAATAGGGAAGCATGCTAGAATAGGTGATTTTGTAGAAATAAAGAAATCAACAATTGGGGATGGAACTAAGGTATCACATTTAACTTATATAGGTGATGCTGAAGTAGGCTCAGAATGCAACTTTGGATGTGGAACAGTAGTTGTAAATTATGATGGCAAAGAGAAACATAAAACTATTATAGGAAATCATAGTTTTATAGGCTGTAATACTAATTTAGTTTCACCTGTTACAGTTCAGGACAATACATATATTGCAGCAGGATCTACTATTACAGCTGAAGTAAAAGAAGGAGATCTTGCAGTTGCTAGGGCTAAACAGAGAAATATAAGTGGATGGGTAGAAAAAAAAGGATTAAAGAAGTAAATTTTTATTATAGATAAGCCAAAATTTTTAAGGGGGTCTTCTTGATTATGATAACTCATGGAAGAAATATAAAAGTATTTACTGGAAATTCCCATGCTAAGTTGGCAAAAGATATAGCAGATATTTTAGGGGTTCCAGTTGGAGCTTCTAAAGTTTCAACTTTCAGTGATGGAGAAATATCTGTTGATATTAATGAAACGGTTAGAGGAAATGATGTATTTATAGTTCAATCCACTTGTTCACCTGTTAATAATAATTTAATGGAATTACTAATTATGATTGATGCTTTTAAAAGAGCATCAGCAGGTAGAATAACAGCAGTTATGCCATACTATGGATATGCAAGGCAAGATAGGAAGGCTAAATCAAGAGATCCGATAACTGCTAAGTTGGTTGCAGATTTATTGACAGCGGCAGGTGCACATAGAGTTTTAACTATGGATTTACATGCAGCCCAAATTCAAGGATACTTTAATATTCCTGTTGATCATTTACTTGGAGCACCGATACTTGCACAGCATTTTATATCAAAAGGATTGGCAGATCAAGATGATGTTGTCGTTGTTTCACCTGATCTTGGAAGTGTAACTAGAGCAAGAAAATTTGCTGATAATCTACATTCGCCGATAGCTATTATAGATAAAAGGAGACCAAAAGCAAATGTTTCTGAAATAATGAATATTATCGGTGATATTGCAGGAAAGAGATGTATACTAATAGATGATATGATTGATACTGCAGGAACTATTGCAAATGCAGCAAATGCACTTAAAGATTTAGGAGCTAAGAATATTTATGCCTGCTGCACTCATGGAGTGTTATCAGGTCCAGCAATGGATAGGATAAATAGCTCTGCAATTGAAGAGTTAGTATTATTAAATACAATTCCACTAAATGAAGAAAATGATAATACAAAGATTAAATCGCTTTCAGTTGCACCTCTATTTGCTGAAGCAATAAAGAGGATTTACGATGATCAGCCAATAAGTAAATTATTTGAATGTCAAACAAAGTAAATGTAGTCTAATATTTATTTAAGATGACTTAAAAATAAAAAAGAATGTATATTTGTTTTGAAATATTAAAACAAATATATATTCTATTTTTTATAATATATATTTCTAGATGGCAAGCATTAGGTTATAATATATCATATTAAAAAGTTCAACTGAAATATTATGGTAAAATCCTGCTATATAAATTGATTTTAAATTTTTATATGAAAATAATAATTTGAGTTAATTTCTATTAAAATATAATGAGATATAGATTGTTTATGTTATATTAGGATATAGATAATATCAATCAGTTAAGGAGGGAAAAGACTATGGATGGAGCTATAACAAAAGTGTTAATCGTGGACGATGATGAAAACATAAGCGAAGTAATAGATATGTATTTAAAAAGTTCTGGGTATAATACTAAAGTAGCGTCTAATGGAAAAGAAGCACAGGAATTATATTTGGATTATAACCCCGATATAGTTCTGCTTGATGTAATGATACCTTATATAGACGGAATTGATATTTTAAAATGGATAAGAAAACAAAAGGAAACACCTGTTATAATGATTACAGCAAAGGGAGATACTTTTGATAAAGTTTTAGCATTAGAAATTGGCGCCGATGATTATATAGTAAAGCCTTTTGAACCTAAAGAGCTATTAGCTAGGGTTAAGGCAGTACTTAGAAGGTATTCGTCAGATAATATTCATAACGAGATAATAAAATTAAGTGATCTATCAATAGACTCTTCTTCCTATAAAGTGATGTATAATGGTGAAGAAGTAAAAATGCCACCTAAAGAATTTGAATTATTATATTATTTAGCTAATAATAAAAATAAAGTTTTTACAAGAGAACAATTACTTTGTGAAGTTTGGGGATATGATTATCCAGGAGATTCAAGAACTGTAGATGTGCATATAAAGAGATTAAGGGAGAAACTAAGCAGCGGAGAACAATGGGAGATACAGACTGTATGGGGTGTTGGATACAAATTTGAGGTGAACTAAATGAAAAGTGGAAGCTTACTTCAAAAATTAATAATGACATTTATAATTATTTTGACTATAGTATTGGTCTTGCTTGCATGGCTTTTGTCTATATGGTTTAGAATAACTTATTTTGATGAAAAAAGAACACAATTTGAGCAAGATGGTGAATATATATCTAAAGCAATTAAAATATATGATACTGAAAAAAGTGATATAGACTTAGATAAGTTAAACGCTATAATAGATATGGCAAGTGTTGGAGCTAATTCGGACATTACTGTTTCGAATAAATCTGGATATATATATCTGCATTCAGAATTTGAAGATAATAAAAACTTAGAGGATAAGCCAAGTATATCTGATAAGGATGTGGCTTTGTTAAATGAAGGGAAACCTGTAGAGTATATTAATGACCATTATACGTACATATATCCGATAATAGAAAATGATGAATATGAAGGGTATATTGCAATGACAGCACCTCTATCTATAATAAGTAAACAGCTACATAGAATATATTTGATTGTATGGATATCTGCATTAGGTGCAATGATATTTGCATCAGTGGTTTTATCTTTAGTTTCTAAGAAAATATTAATAAATCCTCTAGCTGAAATAAATAATGCAGCAAAAAGATTTGCTAATGGAGAAGTTAATAGAAGAGTTCGTTTAGAATCACAGGATGAAATTGGAGAACTTGCAAATTCATTTAACATAATGGCTGAATCTTTAGAAAAGGTTGAAAATAATAGACGAGATTTTATATCAAATGTTTCTCATGAGTTAAGATCTCCAATTACTTCTATAAAAGGATTTATTGCAGGGATTATAGACGGAGTTATTCCTAAGGACAAGGAAGGATACTATCTGGATATTGTTTATAGTGAAATAAAAAGATTAACGCGGCTAATAAATGATTTACTAGACTTATCAGCTATTGAATCTGGTAAGCTAAAATTTGATATGAAAAAGATTGATATTAATGAGCTCGTTAGATTATGTGTTATAAATAATGAACAAAATATAAAAGAGAAACATATAACATTGAAAATAGATTTACAAGATGAAAATTGCTATGTTAAAGCTGATGAAGATAGGACAATGCAAGTTATAACAAATTTACTCGATAATGCAATTAAATATTGTAGTAGTGATGGATTAATACGTATTAGTACACACTATAAAGGCTCAAAGGTTTTTGTACAGATATATAATAATGGACCCCAAATTGCGGAGGATGAAATAAGACATATATGGAATAGGTTTTATAAGTCTGATAAATCTAGAACAAATAAGGTGAGTACTGGACTTGGCTTACCAATAGTAAGAATGATAATAATGCAGCAAGGTGAAGAAATATGGGTCAAAAATCATCCTAATATAGGTGTCACATTTACATTTTCACTAACAAAATATAAGAATAATAGAAATAAATAAACCCGCTAAGGAGGAAAAACATATGTTTTTAATAGTAGGTCTTGGAAATCCAGGAAAAGAGTATGAAGATACAAGACATAATATTGGCTTCAAAGTTATTGATAATATTGCTAAGGAGTATAATATTGAAATAAATAGGCAAAAATTTAAAGGAGTATATGGTGAAGGCTTTATAAATAATAATAAAGTTATGCTTTTGAAACCAACTACATACATGAATTTAAGTGGCGAAAGCGTAAGAGAAGTAGTAGATTTTTATAATCTTGAAAATAGTGAAGTTTTAGTTATATATGATGATATTAGTTTAGAAATTGGAAAATTGAGAATAAGAGATAAAGGAAGTGCAGGCGGTCATAACGGGATAAAGAGTATTATAGCGCATCTAGGAAGTGATATTTTCCCAAGAATAAAGGTAGGCATAGGACAACCTAATGTTGATCTAGTTAAATATGTGCTAGGGAGATTCACAAAGGAGGAAATGACTATTTTAAGTGAAAGTATAGATGCATCAACAAAGGCAGCAGAAGAAATAATAAGAAGTGATGTTAAGACAGCTATGAATCAATTCAATGGGTTTAAAGCAAGTACAATAATTTAAGGAAGGTGCATGGGATGAGATTAAAAGGGTTATTAGAGCCCTTGGAAAGTAGTATAGAATTTCAAAACATAAAGACAGGTGTTGAAAGTAAAAAGTATCCTATTGGCATATATGGTGCATCTGAATCAGGTAAAGGATATATAGTAGGTGGAATGTTCGAGAATATCGATAAATCCATAGTAATTATTACGCAAAGCGATATAGAAGCAAAAAACCTTTATGAGGATTTGATATTTTACACTAATGAAGTATATTATTTTCCAATAAGAGAAATGGTTTTCTATAATATTGATGCTATTTCTGGAGATTTAAGATGGGCAAGATTAAAAGTAATAAATGAAATATTAAATAATAAGAAAAAGAAGATAATAGTAACTTCAATAGAGGCGTTTGCTTCAAAATATACTCCACATAGATCTTTTTTAGAGTATAGCATGAACTTTAAAGAAGGGGATGAAATTGATCTTACTGAGATTTCGAAGAAGCTACTTCAATCTGGTTATGAGAGAGTTGAAGCAGTTGAAGGGAAAGGTCAGTTTTCATTAAGAGGAGGAATATTAGATGTTTTTCCAACGTGTTCAACTTATCCATATAGAGTTGAACTTTTTGGCGATGAAATAGAATCAATTAGGACATTTAATACAGAATCTCAGAGAAGTATAGAAAAGGTTAAGAAGATAAATATATTCCCAGCTAAAGAAATAATAATATCTGAAGAAATGTTGAAATATGGACGTGACAAACTTCAAGAAGAATTTAATAAAATTGCAGCACAAGACAAAGATAGCGAAAGAGTAGAAAAATTAAGAAAAATGTTAAATAAGAATTTAGAAGCTTTAGAGGAAACGTCATCATTTGAAACAATAGATAGTTATTTAACATATTTCGTAAAGGAACCAGAAAGCCTTTTTGACTATTTTAAGGATTATTTCTTCATAGTAGACAATGCTCAAAGATGTAAAGGCAAATTAGAATCTACTTATTTTGAGTTTGAAGAAAACTTTACAGCTTTTTCTGAGAGGGGGGATATATTTCCCGGGCAAGGAAATTTATTGTTTAATAAAGAAGAAATATTAGAATCATTTGAAGATAAAGATATGGCCTTTTTTGAAGCTTTAACTAAAACTAATGATTGGCTTAGACCACATTTAACTGTAAATATGGTTCAAGTGACATTAAATAACTATCAAGGGCAGCTAGATTTTTTAATTGATGATATATTAAGCAAGAAAAATGCAGGATATAAGACATTAATATTATCAGGAACAAGAGCTAGAGGGGAACGATTAGTAGGGACGTTAAGAGACAGAGGAATAGAAAGTGTCTATAGAGATGATGTTGATAAAATTGAATATGGAGAAGTAGTGATAACTTTTGGAAATCAGTTGAAAGGTTTTGAATACCCTGAGTATAAGGTGTGTGTAATATCAGACCGGGAAGTATTTGGAGAAGCAAAGAGAAAACTAAAGGCTAGCAAGTCAAAGAAAAAGGGTATCTCCAAAATAAAAAGCTTTGCAGAATTAAAACCAGGAGATTATGTAGTTCATGCTAATCATGGAATTGGTGTATATAAAGGAATTAAGCAGATAGATGTTGGCGGACATAAGCGAGATTATCTAGATATAGTTTATGATAAAGGGGACAAATTATATGTTCCTGTAGATCAGCTTGATTTAATTCAAAAATACATTGGAAGTGAAGGTAAATCTCCAAAAGTTAATAAGCTTGGAAGTGCCGAATGGCAAAAAGCAAAGGCAAAAGCAAGAAAATCGATTAATGAGATAGCTGAAGATTTAGTTAAACTTTATGCAATGAGAAGTACTGTAAAGGGGCACAAATTCCCTAAAGATACAGAATGGCAAAAGCAATTTGAAGATGAGTTTCCATTTGAAGAAACTCCAGATCAATTGACATCTTTAGAGGAAATAAAACAAGATATGGAGTCAGATAAGCCTATGGACAGACTCCTATGTGGGGATGTTGGATATGGTAAAACGGAAGTTGCTTTGAGAGCAGCATTTAAAGCAGTAATGGATGGAAAGCAAGTTGCAATTTTAGTTCCAACAACTATTTTGGCAGAACAGCATTACAAAAATATGAAAAACAGATTTTCCGATTTTCCGATAAAAATAGATATGGTTAGCAGATTTAGGACTGCAAAGCAACAAAAAGATATATTACAGAAAGTAAAAGAAGGAAATTTGGATATTTTAATAGGAACTCATAGATTAGTATCAAAAGATATTCAATTTAAGGATTTAGGGTTGCTAGTAGTGGATGAAGAGCAAAGGTTTGGAGTAAAGCAAAAAGAAAAGATTAAAGGTATTAAAAAAAATGTTGATGTTTTAACATTGAGTGCAACTCCGATTCCTAGAACACTTCATATGTCACTGAGTGGGGTTAGAGACATTTCTGTTATTGAAACTCCTCCTGAAGAGAGATATCCAGTTCAGACGTATGTTGTAGAACAAAATGATCAGCTTATAAGAGATGCTATCCTCAGAGAAATAGGCAGAGATGGTCAAGTTTATTTTGTATATAATAGGGTTGAAGATATTGAAAGAATGGCTAAATACGTACAAACGCTGGTTCCAGAAAGTAAAGTAGGCGTTGCTCATGGACAAATGGCAGAAAGACAGCTTGAAAAAGAAATGTATGATTTTATGTCAGGAGAGTATAACGTATTAGTTTGCACAACGATAATAGAAACTGGAATGGATATTCAGAATGTAAATACTATAATTATTTATGATGCAGATAAAATGGGATTATCACAATTATATCAATTAAGAGGCAGAGTAGGTAGATCTAATAGGATTGCATATGCTTATCTTTTATATACTAAAGATAAAGTTTTGACGGAAGTTGCAGAGAAAAGACTTAAGGCATTAAAAGATTTTACTGAATTAGGTTCTGGTTTTAAGATAGCTATGAGGGATTTAGAAATCAGAGGTGCAGGTAATATGATGGGATCATCTCAGCATGGACATATGGCATCAATAGGATATGACTTATACTGTAGAATGCTTGAGGACACTGTTAAGATCCTAAAAGGAGAAATTCAAAAAGAACCTATAGAAACAACTTTAGATATAAAGGTAGATGCATTTATTTCAGAAAGTTATATAGAAGATGAGATTCAAAAAATCGAAGTTTACAAAAAGATAGCTGCAATCGAGGGAATAGATGACTATAATGATATAAAAGAAGAACTAGAAGACAGATATTCAAAGATACCTGAACCAGTATATAACTTAATGGATATTGCTTATATAAAAAGTCAGGCTAAATCTATTTTTATAGAGGAAATAAAGGAAAATTCCAAAGAAATAATATTTAGATTTGCACAAGATGAAAATGGATATAAGAATATATTTAAAACTCTAATGGACAAATATAAAAACAGTGTGGTATTAAAGTTTGGAACAAACCCTTATTTTTCATTCAAGTTAAAATATATTAAGAAGGAAAATAAATTAGAATTTTTAAAAGAAGTTTTTAATGACATAATATTGTAACAAAGATATGATATAAAAGAAAAGTAACATAAATTAAATAGTTCAAAAAAATTGAATTATAAAAATAATATTGATATACTAATATTAGACTTTTTACAGTAAAGACTTTAAAAATACTATTGTTTGAGAAAAGTTTATCGTATTTTTAAGGGTTAAATCTAAAATAAGCGAGGGGAAAATTTTGAAAAGATTAAAGAAGTTTATTGCGATTATAGCTATTGCAGCAATTTCAGCTACAGCTATGGGATGCAAAATGATTGAGAAGACACCGGAAGCTATACAAAAAACAGTTTTGGCAACAGTTGGAAGTGAATCAATAACAAAAGGCGATTTAGATAAAGAAATTGATGCTCAGTTAAAGCAACAATTTGGAGATGATTATGAAACTAATACTAAGGTTGCAGACCAAGTAAAACAAGCGAAGAAGCAAGGACTAGATAATTTAGTAACTGAAAAAATACTTTTACAAGAAGCTGATAAATTAGGCTTAAAACCATCAGATGATGATCTTAATAAAAAGGTTGATGATACAATAAATCAATATAAGGCCCAATATCCTGAAGAAGGGCAATGGGAAAGCGTTTTAGGGCAAAGTGGATTAACTGAAGATCAACTTAGAGATTTAATAAAGAAGAATAACATAGAGCAAGCAGTTCAGCAAGATATAGTAAAAGATGTAACTGTAACAGATGATGATGTTCAAGCAGAGTATGATAAAAATAAGGATTCTAAATATAGTACAGGAGCTGGAGCAAATGTAGCACATATTTTAATTGCTGAAAAGGCTAGCGATGGATCTGTAGATTTTGATGCATCATTGAAAAAGGCTAATGATATAAAGGCACAATTAGACGCAGGTGCAGACTTTGCGACATTAGCTAAAGAATATTCAACTGATCCAGGGTCTAAGGACAAAGGTGGAGATTTAGGATTCCAAGCATATAATACAACACAATTAGTTCCTGAGTTTGTAGACGGATTTAAAAATCTAAAAGAAGGAGAAATTTCAGCACCAGTAAAAAGCCAATATGGATATCATATAATTAAAGCTACTGGATTAAAAGCTGCGCAAGTGACTCCATTTGATCAAGTTAAAGATCAGATAAAATCAACCTTATTACAACAAAAGCAAGGGGATGCTTTTAATTCAAAGATAGCAGAATGGAAATCAGATTTAAAAGTAAAAACTTATGAAGACAGATTATAATTAATAATAATTATGTTTTTAAAGTATATTTAATACTTACAGCTAGATTTATGAAATTAATAGAATAATAAAGAGACTGTTTTAAAATAATTAGATTATTTTGGAACAGTCTTTTTTGTCAAAAAAATAATTTATATAAAATTTGTCTATAAGTGTATAAAATTTCTAGAAATTCAAATAATAATACTGCAATCAATTAAAGAGTTCAAAGGAGGTTATATAACCAATGAAGGCAACAGGAATTGTTAGACGAATCGATGATTTAGGAAGAGTGGTAATACCAAAAGAAATAAGGAGAACTTTGAGAATAAGAGAAGGAGATCCATTAGAAATTTTCACAGATAGAGATGGAGGAGTAATTTTAAAAAAATATTCTCCAATTGAGGAACTTACTAATTTTTCAAAGGAATATTGTGAAAGTTTGCAACAAGTTATAGGTCATGTCGTATTAATTGCTGACAAAGATGCATTTGTTTCTGTAAGTGGAGCACCTAAAAAAGAGTACATAGAAAGAAAAGTAAGTAGTGAACTAGAAAAAATAATGGATGGTAGAAAGACTGTATTATTAAATAAAGCTAGTAATTCAGTAATACCATTACATAACGATGATGATGAAACAACTTATACAAGTCAGGTTATATCACCAATTGTAGCAGAAGGAGATGAAATTGGTGCAGTAATAATTGTATCAAAAGAGGATGGAGAACTTGGTGAAGTTGAAACAAAGTTAGTTGAAACTGCAGCAGCATTTTTAGGTAAGCAAATGGAACAATAATATTAATAATTTATTCAAAGTGTGAAAATAAAAGGAATAATACCTCTAAACTTACAATAATTATTATTGTAACATGTAAGTTTGGAGGTGTTTTATGAAGAAGCAATCCTTAATAAAAGGAAGTATTATTCTTGGGACAGCAGGAATATTAACAAGATTTCTAGGGCTGTTTTTTAGATGGCCGCTGATAATGTTAATAGGCGATGAAGGAATAGGGTATTATCAGATGTCTTATCCACTGTATATGTTTTTTATAGCCATGGCCTCAGGAGTCCCAGTAGCAATGTCCAAAATAATATCAGAAAAGAATGCAACGAATGATATAGAGGGAAGTTTTGAAGTTATGAAGGAAGCTGCTATTTTGATGGCAATAATAGGGACAGGCACTACTTTAGCGTTATTCTTTTTTGCAAAACCGATAATACTATTCTTAAAGTGGGATTCAAAAGCATATTATTCATTGATAGGAATCTCTTTTGCACCAATTGTAATATCATATGTAACCATATTTAGAGGATTTTTTCAAGGACTTCAAAATATGACTCCGTCGGCAATATCACAAATAATTGAGCAGATTGGAAGAGTTATATTTGGAGTAGGACTAGCTATCTTTTTATTACCAAAGGGAATTGAATATTCTGCAGGAGGAGCAGCTTTTGGTGCTACTGCTGGAGCTGTTGTTGGAGGAACGTATTTATATTCCAATTATAAAAAGGTTAAAAAGAATTATAAAATTAAGAAGGTAAGAAACAATACTGAAATATTAAGTACAATATTAAGAATTGCAATCCCTATATCATTAGGTACAACAGTTGGAAGTATTATGAACCTAATAGATTCTATTTTAGTTCCACAAGAACTACTAAAAGCAGGTTTTACAAATACTCAATCTACTGTTTTGTATGCACAATTGACAGGAAAAGCCTCGGTTATTATAAATATTCCATTAACCCTTTCTATGGCAATTTGTACATCATTAGTTCCTATTATAGCTGAGAATTTCGTACTTAAAAGAGAGAAGGGACTTAAAAATAAAGTAGATGCTTCTATGAAAATGTCAGCAGTAATAGCTATTCCATGTACTATGGGACTTTTCTTTCTAGCAGAGCCAGTAATGAAATTCATATTTCCGGGTAGATTTGACGGCATAGAAATATTAAAATACTTATCTTTATCTATACCATTTATAATAATTACTCAAACAACAACAGCAATATTGCAGGGGACAGGAAATTATATTAAACCTGTTATTAATTTATTAATTGGATGCATAATAAAGATTATATTAACTTGCACATTAGTTCCAATGGAAGCTTTTAATATATATGGTGCTGTTATAGCAAGCTGTGGAGCATATTCATTAATAAGTATTTTAAATATGATATCTATGAAGTTTACATTAAAAATAAAGTTAAATCTATATGAAATATTAATTAAGCCAACATATGCAGCTATTATTATGATGATATTTGTGTTAATTAGTTATAATATTATATATAAGAAGACAATAAGTAATGGAGTATCTTGCTTATTATCCATATTCTTGGGTATGATAATATATATCATATTAATAATTATATTTAGAGTATTTAATGTGGAAGACATAAAAAGCAGATTTAAAACATATTCAAAAAGAAACTAGTCAGAGTATGCTAATATATATTTGGGAGTGTGTAGTCAGGTTGCTTTATTTAAATATAAATAAAGTCAAGAGATTTAATATTATTCTATGTGACACAAATATAATAGCGTATATATTGAAAAGGCGTTCATTTGATATGCATAAAGAAAAGTGAAAAGGAGAGAAACTCTAATGATTAAAATAATGGGACTAGGACCAGGGGCGAAGGAAGCATTAACTATAGGAACAATACAAGAACTTGAGAGTAATAAAAATATATTTTTAAGAACAGAAAAACATCCAACAGTAGATTACCTAAAGAAAAAGAATATCGAATTTAATACTTATGATGATGTCTATGAAAGTATCCAAAGTTTTGATGAAGTATATCTAAATATAGCTAATGATTTAATAAAAAAGCATGATGAATTAGGAAATTTAATTTACGCAGTACCAGGACATCCGTTAGTTGCAGAAAAATCAGTATTTAATTTAATTGAATTATGTAAGGAAAAAAATATAGAATATAAGATAATACCAGCCGTAAGTTTTATTGATGCGATGATTGAGAGCCTTAGAATTGATCCTATAGAAGGATTAAAGGTAATAGATTCTTTTGATATAAGAAATCAAATTTTAGATAAGAGAATAGGAACTATAATTACGCAAGTATACAATCCATTAATAGCATCAGAAGTTAAGTTAAAATTACTAGAATGTTATAATGATGAAACAGAAATATATTATGTAAGAGCAGCAGGAATAATAGGACAGGAAAGTATAAGAAAGATACCTTTATTTGAATTGGATATGCAGGAAGATATAGACTATTTAACATCTGTCTACATTCCTAAGGATGTTAATAATAAAAAGGATTTTAACGATTTACTAGAGATAATTGAAATATTAAGGGGCGAAAATGGTTGCCCATGGGATAAGGAACAAACTCATGAATCTTTAAAAAAAGCTTTGATAGAGGAGAGTTATGAAGTTATAGATGCAATAGATGAGGAGGATGATAATTCTTTAATTGAAGAACTGGGAGATGTACTTCTACAGGTTGTTTTCCATTCCTCAATAGGAAAAGAGGAAGGATATTTTGATATAAATGATGTGATAGAGGGAATATGTAATAAAATGATAAGCAGGCATCCTCACGTCTTTAATAATTCTAATGGATTAAATTCCTCAGACGAGGTATTAGTAAAATGGGATGAATTAAAGAAGAAAGAAAAGGGATATACTAGTATTGCAGAAGAAATGAGAGGTATAACAAAAGGATTACCGGCATTATTAAGAGCACATAAGGTTCAAGAGAAAGCAAGGAAAGTTGGATTCGATTTTAAAAATGTAAATTTGGCTATAGATAAAGTAAAAGAAGAACTTAAAGAGGTAATTGATGTATATAATAAAGAAAATGTGGAGAAAATAATAGAAGAAGTTGGAGATATGCTATTTTCATGTGTTAATGTTTCAAGGCTTTTAAAAGTAGATGAGGAAATAGCATTAAATAATACTATAGACAAGTTTATAAAAAGATTTGATTACGTTGAAAGAGTTTCAAAAGAAAAAAGTATTGAATTAACTAATAAAAATTTGGATAAAATGGATAAACTTTGGGAAATATCAAAAAAACTAGATTAATATATAATTAAAATAGAGGAATTTTCTAGTTTATGCAGAATAATAAAATATAAAGAACTATATTGTAACGATTTATTGGATTATTTAGTTATATATAGGAAAAGAAAGCGTTTTTCTATAGACGGGTAGCTGAAGAGGTTATATAATAAAGAAGTGCAATTTAGTACATAAAGAAAACAGTTAAACAATATATAACTGGATTTTAAGGAGGATGTTATTGTGAATAAAGCAGAATTAATTACTAGCATGGCAGAAAAAAGTAAGTTAACAAAGAAAGATGCAGAATTAGCATTAAAATCTTTAATTGAAAGCGTTGAAGAAGCATTAGAAAAAGGAGAAAAAGTTCAACTAGTTGGTTTCGGAACTTTTGAAACAAGAGAAAGAGCTGCTAGAGAAGGAAGAAATCCTAGAACTAAGGAAGTTATAAAGATTCCTGCAACAACAGTGCCAGTATTTAAAGCTGGAAAAGAATTCAAAGATAAAGTTAACAAGTAGTAAAATACAAGTTAAACGGAGTAATATGAACCCGAGTTTTTCTCGGGTTCTTTTAATAAGATGGAATTAAGAAAAATACATTAATTTGTTATCATATTTGTCATAAGTGAAGGATTTAAGTGTAAATTTTTTATTCAACACAAAATTATGAAGTGATCCAATAGGTATATAAATGATCTTAGTTGCATAGAAAAATGTTCATGGCAGATTTAAGTTTATATTTTCTTATTGTACATAAAAGGAGGAAGTTATGAGATTAGATAAATATTTAAAAGTATCTCGTATCATAAAGAGAAGAACTGTAGCAAAGGAAATAAGTGAAAGTGGTCGTATAGTAATCAATGATAAAGTAGCAAAGCCTTCAACAAAAGTAAAAGAAGGAGATATAATTCAAATAACCTTTGCTAACAAAATATTAAAAGCTGAAATAACTAATATAGCAGAACACGTAAGAAAAGAAGATGCAAAGGAAATGTATGAAATCCTTGAAGGAGAAGAAGATCAAGAGTAGAAACTAATTGAGTTTATCTACTCTTCTTTAATATGTTTTTATAAAATTATTATTTACAAATTAATTTAACATAGAACAAACTCAACTCATTAAATATTCTACATTCTAAATTATGAAACATAAACATATATTGTATAAGAAAAATAAATGGAGGAATCTTTAATGGAGAAAAGAGTAGAAAATAAAGTAGAAGAGAGTAAATCCAATTTGATTTTAGAAAATAGAAAAAAGTTAGCATTAAGTGGTGTTATTGAAGTTATAAGTTTTGATGAACAGAAAATAGATTTAACAACTAATTTAGGAAACTTAACTATAAAGGGAGAAGAGTTAAAAATGAATAAATTAGACGTGCAAAATGGTGATGTTACAATTGCTGGAAATATTGCGTCTATAGTTTATAATGGAAAGATATCTAAAAAAAGCAATGAAAGTATAATAAGTAGATTATTTAGGTAGGAACATATCATGCTATTAGGATTAAATATGCAGGTCAATATTGTTGTATATAGCTTAATTGCAGGAATAATAACAGGAATATTGTTTGATATATATAGAGGAATAAGAGGATTGAACTCTATAAAAATATTGCTCATAATAGAAGACCTGTTATTTTGTATACTTATTGCTTTAATTGTATTTACTTTTTTATTATATACGAATTATGCTTTTTTAACTCCCTATGTATATATCTTCATAATTATTGCGGTTCTAATATATTTTAAATTCATTAGTAAATATTTTTATACTGGTGAAATAATAATTATAAAGTCATTTTACAAGTTATTTCGAATATTATTAAAGAATATATTGTATCCATTAAAAATAATTGCATATAAAATTGCCGATAAACGGAAATAAGAAAAAATTACTTGAATAATAGTGATATAGTGTTTACAATAGACTTAAGAGAATTTGTAAAATAGAGGTTCTATAGATGAAAAAGAAGCTAATCTTAAAAAGAGTAGTAATTATTGGGTTTATTATTTTCTTTGTTTTTAGTTATATTAGGCAAAGTATAACCACGAATAGAATTCAAAAAGAAATTGCAAGTAAGCAGTCTCAATTAGATGAAGTCAAACAAAAGAATGAGAGGCTTCAAGATGAAGTTGATAAAATTAATTCAGACTCATTAGATTATCTCGAAAAATTAGCAAGAGAAAGACTTGGAATGATTAAGCCAGGTGAAAAGGTTGTTAGTGGTGAGGTAACGAATGAAGGTTCTAATTAACTTTCAGCATATAGAAAAGCTTATAAAACTCTGGTAGCATAACAGCTAAGTAATAAAAATAATAATTAAATGTGTATTCTAAATTAAAGAACATCTGCATAGCAGAGCTAGTTCATAAATTTTATATATTTTTAAATTTAAGGAGGAATCTTTTAAACATGACCTTAATGGCAGGAAACATAGTAGAGGGCACAGTGATAAACATTACGAATTTTGGAGCTTTTATTGAAGTTGAAGGCAAAACTGGATTAGTTCATATTTCAGAAGTCGCAGATTCTTACGTAAAAGATATTAGGGAACATCTTAATGAACAGGATAAAGTAAAGGTAAAAGTCATTTCAATTGATGATAATGGCAAAATCAGCCTTTCAATAAAGCAGGCAAATGTTCAAAGAAAGTCCGTTAAGCCAGCAGAAATTGATTGGAAGTCAGCTGATAAGAAGAAGACTAATAACTCAGGAAATTTTGAGGATATTATGTCTAAGTTTTTAAAAGATAGTGAAGAAAGAATGCAAGATGTAAAGAAACATCAGGAATTTAAAGGTAAGGGTGGAAAGAAAGGCTATTAAAATTTTTAGTCTTATTGCACATAAATAAAAGAAGTTTAGTAAATTTTAAATGTAGGATAAATTATTGAGAAATCAATTAGGTTTTTCAAAATTTATTCTACATTAATTAATGCCTAAATCATTGCATGATACTGTTTACATAGATACATATAAAAGCCAATTTATGTATGTTGAAAAATTAGATTAGTATATGTTATAAAATATTGTTGACAGCATAAAGATTATATATTATAATTAGCTTTGTTGTCGGCACTTGATGTATAACAACATGCCGAAGTGGCGGAACTGGCAGACGCACAGGACTTAAAATCCTGCGGTGGT